>NZ_JBICXB010000038.1:0-63393 GCF_043200055.1 Streptomyces sp. NPDC048496
CAGCCCGACGCCGTCAATTCCGCGATCTGCTGCAACGTCGCACCGACGTCCGACGTACGGGTCGTGGTCATCGACTGCACCGACACCGGCGCATCCCCACCGACCGCCACCGACCCGACCTGGATGCGCCGCGAGGGGCGGCGCATCGCGAGCGGCCGGGCCGGCAGCTCGGGGAGACCCAGAGCGACTGGTTCTCCAGCGGTCATGACGTCACCGGTTCCCGGAGACGGTTTCCCGCGCGGCGCGCAAGGATTCCTTCAGCGACCCCATCGTGGCGAGGACCGCGGTCGGCTCGTAGCCGCAGTGCGCCATGCAGTTGGCGCAGCGCGGGTCCTTGCCGCGGCCGTACTTGTCCCAGTCGGTGTCCTCGATGAGTTCCCGGTACGTCGGGACGTACCCGTCGCTCATCAGATAGCACGGTCGCTGCCAGCCGAAGAGCGAGTAGTTGGGGATCGCCCAGGCTGTACACGGGAAGTCTGCCTTGCCCTCCAGGAAGTCCAGGAAGAGCGGCGAGTGGTTCAGCCGCCAGCGGGCCCGGTTGCCGCCCGCGAAGGACTTCTTGAAGAGCTCGCGGGTCTGCTCGACGCCGAGGAAATGCTCCTGGTCGGGCGCCTTCTCGTACGCGTAGGCGGGCGAGATCATCATCTCGTCGACCTTGAGATCGTCATTGAGGTAGTTGAGGACCTCGATGACGGTCTGCGGGGTGTCGGTGTTGAAGAACGTGGAGTTCGTGGTGACCCGGAAGCCGCGACGCTTGGCCTCCTTGATCGCCGCCACCGCCTCGTCGAACACGCCTTCCTTGGCGACCGATTCGTCGTGCCGATCGCGCAGGCCGTCGATGTGCACGGCGAAGGCGAAATACGGCGAGGGGGTGAATTTCTCGATCTTCTTGCGGAGCAGCATCGCGTTGGTGCAGAGGAAGACGTACTTCCTCCGTGCCACCAGTTGCCGCACGATTTCGTCGATCTGAGGGTGCATCAGGGGTTCGCCCCCCGCGATGGAAACCATCGGGGCACCCGATTCCAGCACCGCGCCGACGGCCTGGGCCACCGGCATACGCTGCTTCAGGACTCCGGCCGGATGCTGGATCTTTCCGCAGCCCTCGCACGCCAGATTGCAGGCGAACAAAGGCTCCAGCTCGACAATCAGCGGGAACTTTTCCCGCTTGCGGAGCTTTTGTTCAATGAGGTACGTCGCAACCTTGATGGTCTGACGGAGCGGCATGGCCATCTAGCTCACCTCCTGGGGAGCAGCAAAGATCGGTGCCATTCATAGAAAGCCGGCAGGACGGCACGAAGAACACGGAAGGCTGATATTCCCCCGCGTACCGTGCCGATGCGGACGAGCTCATGCTCCGGGGCGTCCACGACCACCCGTACAGCCGCAACCGGGCGCGGCCCGGTGCGCAGGGCGGTGCGAAGAGTGGCGGCGGACTCCATGTCCACCGCGATTGCCCCGGTGGCCCGCAGGTCGGCCCGCTCATGTCCGCGTACGACATGGCCGGAACCGGTGAGCGGACCGGTGTGGACGGTGCGGCCCGGCACCGCCCTGGCGAGGGCCTCGGCGAGCAGACCCGCGCCGGTACAGGCCGTCGAGTCCCCGGTGTCCCGGGTCTCGTCGGCGACCACCAGGTCCCCGGGGTGCATGTCGGGTGCGAGCCCGGCACAGAACCCGGAGGCGATGACCGCGGAGCTGTGCGCCCGGTCCTGGGCCAGCGCGCGTTCCACGGCCGTCTCGGCGGCTTTCGGACCCATGCCCGTACGGAGCACGGTCACCGGGCCCGGGGCATCGCCGGCCTTTCCTCTGCCGCTGCGCAGGGCGAGTTGCTCGATACCGAGCGCGCAGGCGATCAGCAGAGGCACTGCGAAGCCGGACGGTCCCGGGGCATCGCCCATCAGGCCCCCTCGCGGGTGGCCGTGCGGCCGGCGAACGGGTCACCGTACACGTACCGCCCGAGCGCGGTGAGAGGGAAGACCTGGCGGTAGAGGTGGTAGTTGATGGAGAAGTCCCAGGGGAACCCGGTGCCGGTGAAGTACGGCTCGTCCCAGGATCCGTCGGCCTGCTGGTTCTCGGTCAGCCAGGCGATGCCGCGGGCCGCCGCCGTGCTGTCCCGCCGGTCGGCGGCGAGGAGGGCGAGAAGGGCCCACGCGGTCTGGGAGGCGGTGGACGAGCCGTGCCCGATCCACTTCTCCTCCCGGTACGAGCGCAGATCCTCGCCCCAGCCGCCGTCGTCGTTCTGCACGGACTCCAGCCAGCCGACCGCCCGGCGGATCGCCGGATGGACAGTGGGCAGCCCGGCAGCGACCAGGGCGGGCACCACCGACCCTGTTCCGTAGACGTAGTTGACGCCCCAGCGGCCGAACCAGGCACCGCTCGCCTCCTGTTCGGCGAGCAGCCACTCGATGCCGCGCCGGGCGGCGGGGTGGTCGGACCGCCCCTCCATGGCGAGCATCTCCACCACGTGTCCGGTGACATCGGCGGACGGCGGGTCGATGACCTCTCCGAAGTCGCAGAACGGCAGCCGATTGGGGAACGGGCTGGTGTTGTCGGCATCGAATGCGCCCCAGGCACCGTTGCGGGACTGCATGCCGAGGTTCCAACGCACCCCGCGTTCGATGGCGGCCTCGATACTGGCCGGGTTGGGGTGCCGGACCCGGCGCAGCGCGAGGACCACCTCGGCGGTGTCGTCGATGTCCGGGTAGTTGTCGTTGTGGAACTCGAACGCCCATCCGCCCGGGTCCAGTCGAGGTCGACGCACGGACCAGTCGCCGGGCCTGACGATCTCCTCGCCGAGCATCCAGTCCGCCGCTTTCACGAGCGCGGGATGGTCGGGTCTGACTCCGGCGTCGGCGAGCGCGATGGTGGCGAGGCAGGTGTCCCAGACCGGTGACTGGCAGGCCTCGATCATGCGGGCGCCGTCCTCGCGCCAGACGGCGAACCGGTTCAGCGAATCCAGACCGGCCCGCATCACCGGGTGGTCGAGGTCATAGCCGAGGAGGTGCAGGGCGATGACGGAGTACACGGCGGGCGGCTGGATGCCGCCCCAGCAGCCGTCGTTCTCCTGGCGTTCGATGATCCAGCGGGCCGCCGCGTTCATGGCGATGCGGCGCAGTCGGCGCGGGGCCACCTTGTGGTAGACGTGCAACGCCTTGTCGAGGCGCTGGAAGACGCCGTCCCAACTGGCCGCCGGAGCGGGGCGCTTGAGCGGGTTCGGGACGAGCGGGTCGGTGTGCAGTTCGTCGAGGGCGAAGGGCGCGGGCCGTACCGGCCGCTTCGCCGAGACGACGGTCAGCGGCACAATGGTCTGCCGGGCCCAGCAGCCGAAGTCGTAGATGTTGAGCGGGAGCCACTTCGGAAAGAACATCAGCTCCGGTGGGAGCTCCGGCAGGTCGTCCCACTTCCACCAGCCGAAAAGGGCCAGCCAGATGCGGGTGAAGACGCGGCTCTCCGCGATGCCGCCCTGCTCCCGGATCCATCCGGAGGCGCGGGACATGTGCGGCTCGTCCGGCCGGTCTCCGGCCAGCCGCAGCGCGACGTAGGCCTCAATGGTGGCGGAGAGGTCTCCCGGGCCGCCGTAGAAGGTGGCCCAGGTGCCGTCGACGAGCTGCTCGCCGCGGATGAAAAGTCCGGCCGCCTCGACAGTGGCCGGGTCCTGAATGCCGAGGAACTGACGGAGCAGCAGGTCCTCGGCGTCCATCGTGACGTTGGTGGCGAGGTCGCCCTTCCACCAGCCCTGGGCGTCCTGCCTGCCGAGGAGATGCTCCACCGAGCGTTCCGCGGCCCGCCGCGCGGCGGCGAGCACGTCGTCCGCGGCGGTGGTTGATTCGGTCGGTTCGCTGGCCGAGGCTGCGCGGGGGTTCACAGCCCCGGTGCTTCCGTCGGTCGTCGCTGTCATGGCTTCCCCTTCGTGCAGTTGGTCCTCTGCTGTGCTGGGGTCTCCGTCGGCCGGCGCCCGGTACGGGCACCGGCCGGCGACTGCGAGTCATATGCGGATGGTGATCATCTCTTTCGTACGACGACGAAGTCCGCGAGCGCCGTGAGCTGCGCCCGCGCGGTTTCCGGCATGGCGACAGCGTGCAGCGCCTCGATGGCGACCGCATGCTGCCGACGGGCCTCCTGGGCGGTCCACTCCCGGCCGCCCGCCTCCTCGATGAGCGCCGCCCGGGCGGCGAACTCCTCCTCGGAGAAACTGTCGAAGTCGCTGCTCTTGGCGTCCGCGGCGAGCAGTTCGCCGAGGCGCTCCGAGGCCGGTCCGCCCGCGGCGAGCGCGGCGACGACCGGCAGGGACTTCTTGCGCTGACGCAGATCGCTCCAGGTCTGCTTGCCGGTGGACTCCGGGTCGCCCCAGATACCGAGCAGATCATCGACGGCCTGGAAGGCGAGACCGAGGTGGTGGCCGTAGGCCTCCAGAGTGTCGGCGGTGCGGTCGTCGGCGCCGCCGAGCACCGCGCCGATGGACACGGCGCAGGCAAGCAGGGCACCCGTCTTGTTGCCCTCCATCTCCAGGCACTCCTCGACGGTGACCCGCTCGCGGTGCTCGTAGGAGATGTCCTGGGCCTGCCCGTCGATGAGCTTGCGACTGGCGGTGGTCAACCGGCGGGCCGCGCGGCCCGCCTCGACCGTGCCGAGCTCCAGCAGGATCTCGTTGGCCAGCGCGAAGAGCGCGTCGCCGACCAGGATCGCCTGGGCGGGGCCGTGCACCTTCCACACGGTGTCGCGGTGACGGCGCTGCTCGTCGCCGTCCATCAGGTCGTCGTGCAGCAGCGAGAAGTTGTGCACGAGTTCGACGGCGACGGCGCCGGGGATGCCGGCCTCGGCTGCGGCGCCCGCCGCCTCCGCGGACAGCAGGGCGAGCGCGGGGCGGACGGCCTTGCCGCCGTCGCCGTCGGCGGGGCGGCCCTGAGCGTCGATCCAGCCGAAGTGGTAGGCGGCGACGGTGTCCATGGGCGGTGCGAGCCGGTCAACGGCGGCCCGGAGCACCGGAGCGGACATGGCCCGTCCGCGCTCCAGAAGCGCGGTGACGTCCGCGGTGTCTGCCACGGTGTCGAAAGCCGGATTCGCCGGGGTCACTGACTCTCCTCTTGTTCCGGTGATACTGCTCATGCCGCCTCCTGCAGCGGATGTTCATGGGTGCGGCCGAGCGAGGAGAGCGCGGCGCCGGCGGCGCTGAACCCGCTGCGGACAGCGCCCTCCATCGTCGCGGGCCAGCCCGTGGCCGTCCATGCTCCGGCCAGATGGAGGCCGGGCAAACGAGTGCGGGTTCCGGGGCGCAGCCGGCCGACGCCGGGTGCGGGGGCGAAGGTTGCCGTCCGCTCCCGGGTGACGAAGAAGTCCCTGATGCCGGCTCCGCGGGCGGCGGGGAGCAGCCGCTCCAGTTCGGGCAGGTAGCGGCTGCGCAGTTCGGCGACGGGCAGGTCGATCTCGTCGTCGGCCGCGGACTGGGAGACCGCGAGGTACTGTCCGGGCCCGGTGAGCCCGGAGGCGTCCGTGCGGTCGAAGACCCACTGGACCGGGGAGCCGAGTGCGGCGAAGAACGGGCGGCGCAGCACCTTGCGGTCGTAGACGACGTGCACATTCAGGATCGGCGAGGTGCCGATGTCGAGCAGCCTGTCCGGCGCGTCGAGTGCGCCCTCGGGCAGCAGGCCGTGGGTCTCGCGCTGCGGGACGGCGAGGACGACGGTGTCCGCCTGGATCCGTTCGGCGCCCGTGTCGACGATCCAGCGTCCGTCGTCGGTACGGGAGAGGCTGTCGGCCTTGGTGCGCAGCTCGGTCCGTACACCTGCGGAGTCGAGCGCCTTGCGGGCCAGCGTGTCGTGGACCTCGCCGAGCGGCACGCTCGCCCAGCCGATGTCGGCGGCGCCGGGCCCGGAGAGAAGTCCGGTCTTGAAGACCTTCGCGGCGAGGGCCAGCGAGGAGTTCGGTGCGGTGGCGTTGAGTGTGGCGACGCCGACCAGGTCCCAGAGGGCCTCGATGGTGCGCGGGGACTGTCCGTGCCGGGCCAGCCAGCTGCCGAAGTCGATGGTGTCGAGCGCCGGGTCGTCCGGGTCGAGGCGGCCGAGTGCCAGCGCGGCGCGCCCGACGGACGCCCGTTCGGCTAGCGAGAGGTGCGGATAGCCGGCGAGGCCGGCGGCGAGGTGGAACGGGACCGGAAGCGCATTGCGGCGCAGCCGTCCGAGCCGGGGCCCCGAGGGGCGTCCGACATCGAGAACGGGCACGTCCAAACGGTTTTGCAGGGGTGCCAGACGGGCACCGTCGACCCGGTCCAGGAACCAGCGGTAGGCGGTGCAGCAGCGCAGATAGACATGCTGTCCGTTGTCGACCGTCAGTTCACCGCGGCGGAAGGAGAAGGCGAGTCCGCCGAGCCGGGGCCGTCCTTCGAGCAGGGTCACGTCAAGCCCGGTGTCGGCGAGACGGAGGGCCGCGGTGATGCCGGCGAGTCCGCCGCCGATCACGACGGCGCGGGAGGAGCGCAGGGCCTCGTCGGTCATGCGTCCCCCCTCCGTTTCCGCCGGGTCGAACCGGCTGGGCTGGTCATGTCGGTCAGGCACGTCGTTTCAGTCAGGGACGCGTCATCCCGTCGGGTGGTTGCCCGCCGAAGAGACCGATGGTCCGTGTTACGCGAGTTGTCCGCGATACGCATCAGACACGCCCCCGGGCCGTCCGGCGCGAAATGTACCGCGCGTCCAGACCCGACAGTCCACGCACCGCGACGTACGCCTTCTCGTGACCCGGCAGCGAGACCCGGCCGCGCAGCACCGCCTCGGGGTCGCGCTCGATCCGGTCGAGCAACCGCCGGTAGATACCAGCCATGGCGGCGACGCAGGCGCCGCTGCGGCGGTCCAGCATCGGCAGCAGCCGGTAGCCCTCGGCGAAGAGGGCGCGGGCGCGCCGGACCTCGAAGTGGACCAGGCCCGCGAAGTCGGAGCCCGGCGGCGGTGTGGCCCGGTGGAAACCGGCGGAACAGCCGAACTTGGCGAGGTCGTCGGACGGCAGATACGTACGCCCGTTGCCCGCGTCCTCGCGGACGTCGCGGAGGATGTTGGTGAGCTGCAGGGCGAGGCCGAGCGTGTCGGCGTACTCCGCGGCCCGGTCCGCGCCGGGCGCACCCGGTTCCGTCCCGAAGACCCCCAGGCTGAGCCGCCCGATGGCTCCGGCGACACACCGGCAGTAGACCTTGAGGTCGTCCCACGTCTCGTACGTCGCGCCGCGCACGTCCATCAGCACGCCGTCGATCAGCTCGTCGAGCCCACCGAGCGGCAGCGGAAACCGGCGTGCGGCGTCGGCGAGCGCGACAGCCACCGGGTCGGTGTCGTCCTCGTCGACCGCGCCGTCCCGGATCCGGTCCAGGAGTGTGCGGGTGCCCTCCAGCCGGGTCCGCTTGGTCTCCCGGTCCAGCTCTCCGTCGCCGAT
Organism: Streptomyces sp. NPDC048496; assembly: GCF_043200055.1. Taxonomy (NCBI): domain Bacteria; kingdom Bacillati; phylum Actinomycetota; class Actinomycetes; order Kitasatosporales; family Streptomycetaceae; genus Streptomyces; species Streptomyces sp. NPDC048496. Next base: position 7,411 of record NZ_JBICXB010000038.1, read on the forward strand.
GTCGTCGACCCGGCGGGAGAAGGCGTACAACGCCGACATGGCCTGCCGCTTCTCGGCAGGCAGCAGCCTGATTCCGTACGCGAAGTTACGCGCCTGCTGTCCGGTGACGGCCTCGCAGTAACTGTATGCGGCCTGTACCGGCGCCGACATGTACGTCGTCTGTCCCTCCACGGTCCGGCTCACCCCTCTCTACGCGCTCTTCGCAAGACAACTCCCACCTCGCGCAGCAGGCTGGGCTTGGCGGGCTTGGGCGGTCCGGGCAGTACGTCGAACCCGGCGGCCGCGATCGCGGTGAGGGCGGCACGCCCCCCTCCGACAAATCCGGCGAGAAGCAGCTTGAGCCTGCCGTGGACGCTACCCACCAGGGGGGTGCCTTCATTCAGCAGGTTCCGGGCGCGTTCTGCTTCGTACGCAATCAGTGCGCGCACCGATGCGCCCCCGGAGGGGGTTGCCAGGTCAGCCTCGGTGACATGGAACCGGGCCATGTCCTCGGCCGGCAGATAGATCCGGTCGCGGCCGAGGTCCTCGGTGACGTCCTGGAGGTGCTCGACGATCTGCAGGGCGGTGCAGACGGCGTCGGAGCGGCGGATCCGCTCGGGGCTCATGGTCCCGGTGATCTGGAGGACCAGCCGGCCGACGGGATTGGCGGAGAGCTCGCAGTAGGCGAGCAGGTCCTCGTACGTCCCGTACCGCCGGACCTTCTGGTCCTGCCGGTTCGCCTCGATGAGCCCGAGGAACGGTTCGGGGGTGAGCGAGCAGCGCCGCACCGTGGGGCGCAGTGCACGGAGCAGCGGGTGGCGCGGGCCGTCGCCCGCGGGGTCGAAGACGCGGTGCAGATCGGTCTCGAAGGCGTCGAGCATCGCGAGCCGGTCGTCGGTCTGCGCCGGGTCGAGTCCGAGGTGGCGGGCGTCGGCGCCGCCGGGGGCGAGGTCGCCGTCGCCGATGTCGTCGACGAGGCGGGCGTATCCGTACACGGCCATCAGATCGTTACGCCACGCGCGCGGCAGAAAGAACGGAGCCACAGGGAAGTTCTCGTCCGCGGCCTTCTCGAGCGTGGCGGGTACGGCGGCGTCATGGCGCGCCTGCCGGGCACGAGTCACCACGGGCCGCCCGGCGCGGGGACGGCATATACACCTCGGAGCTGGAGATTTTCCGTCATTGCCGTCACATCTCCCGTTCTACACTGCTGACCCAAAACATCCCATTCCGGACACGCCGCCCGCTCTCCCGAGTGCGGTGGACCGTCTAGGGTCGGTACTCCCAGGCGGTATCGCCCCAGTTGCCACGAATCAGCACCGGTACAGCTTACGTTGTACAACGCTCAGCCATACGCCCGGGTGCAGTGCGCACTGCAACAACGCTGCCCTTCCCGCCAACCTTCCCCGTGCGCAAGGAAATTGACGTCATCCGGCGGGAGGAGATCGCCCCTGGCGTGGCACAGAACCCGGTGCACGCCCGCCGGGTGCCCACGATCCGGACATCGCAGCCGGCCTCCGCCGGAGCACTCCGGCGGAGGCCGGCTGCGATGAGTGAGAACGGCGGTGGGCCTACTTTCCGGTCTCCCGCTCGTACGCCTTGAGGACCTCGTCGGTCGGGCCGTCCATCAGCAGCTCGCCCTTTTCCAGCCAGAGCACCCGGTCGCAGGTGTCCCTGATGGACTTGTTGCTGTGGCTGACCAGGAAGACCGTGCCCGCCTCCTTGCGCAGCTCGCGGATGCGCTCCTCGGAGCGGATCTGGAACGTGCGGTCACCGGTGGCCAGTGCCTCGTCGATCATGAGAACGTCGTGGTTCTTGGCGGCGGCGATGGAGAACCGGAGCCGGGCGGCCATACCGGAGGAGTACGTCCGCATCGGGAGGGTGATGAAGTCGCCCTTCTCGTTGATGCCCGAGAAGTCGACGATCCCCTGGTAGCGCTCGCGGATCTCCTCGCGCGTCATGCCCATCGCGAGCCCACCGAGGATGACGTTCCGCTCACCGGTCAGATCGCTCATCAGCGCGGCGTTCACCCCGAGCAGCGACGGCTGGCCGTCCGTGTACACCTTGCCGCGCTCGGTCGGCAGCAGACCGGCGATGGCCCGCAGCAGGGTCGACTTGCCGGAGCCGTTGGTGCCGATGAGGCCGATGGCCTCGCCCCGGTAGGCGGTGAACGTGACACCGCGTACGGCGTGCACCTTCCGCACTCCGCGCGCCTCGCCCTTGCCGCGGCGCAGTATCCGGCTCAGCGCGGCGGTGGCGCTGCCCTTGCCTCCGCCGGCGCCGTTGACCCGGTACACGATGTGCACATCGTCGGCGATGACGGTGGGGACGCGCCCCGAAGTGTTGTCCTCAGCCACGGCCGTACCGTTCCTCTGCCTTCCAGAAGTACACGAAGCCCGCGAGGCCGATGAAGGCCGCCCAGGCGAGCCCGGCGATCCACACGTGCGGCGGCAGGTTTTCGGAGCCGTAGCCGTCGATCAGCGCGAAGCGGATCAGGTCCATGTAGATGGCCGCCGGGTTGTACTGCAGCACCCTGCCGACCCACTCCGGCTGGTCCTTGAGCATCACCGTGATGGAGAACATGACACCGGATGCGTACATCCAGGTGCGCATGATGAACGGCATCAGCTGGGCCAGGTCGGGGGTCTTGCTGCCGAGCCTGGCCATGATCAGCGCGAGACCGGTGTTGAAGACGAACTGCATGACCAGCGCGGGCACTATCAGCAGCCAAGACAGCGACGGGTAGCTGCCGAAGCCGACGGCCACGATCACCAGCACGATCATCGAGTACAGCAGCTGCTGGAGCTGCGCCAGCGAAAACGAGACGGGCAGCGAGGCACGCGGGAAATGGAGTGCGCGCACCAGTCCGAGGTTGCCGGAGATCGCCCGCACACCCGCCATCACCGAGCTCTGCGTGAAGGTGAAGACAAAGACACCGGTCACCAGGAACGGGATGAAGACCTCCTTGCTCATTCCCCTGCTGGTGCCGAGGATCAGCCCGAAGATCATGTAGTAGACGAGTGCATTGAGCAGCGGCGTGGCCACCTGCCACAGCTGGCCGAGCTTGGCCTGGCTGTACTGGGCGGTCAGCTTCGCCCGGGAGAACGCCGTGATGAAGTGGCGGCGGCCCCAGAGCTGGCGCACGTACTCGAACAGCCCGGGCCGGGCGCCGCTCACCGTCAGGCCGTACTTAGCGGCCAGCTCGGCGGCGCTCAGGCCGTCGTCGGCGGATGGCGGGGTGCTCAGCGCGACCGCACCGTCATGGGTTGTATCACTCACCAGATGAAACTCTCGTATTCAAGATGCGCAGCCAGTCGCGGTCGCGGTTCAGACGGACAGGTCCCGTAAGAAAAAAATACGCCTCATGCTCTCAGAGAAGAGCTTCTCAGATCACGGGAGGTCGGCCGAGTCTGGTCAGCCGCCATACCGTGCGCCACTTCATCGGACGGCGTGGTCCGCAGGGCTTGGTCCAGCCTTCGCGGAAGCCGCCGAACCATGCCTTCAGCGCGGGGCCCGAGGGCTTGCGGAGCAGCGTCAGCAGCAGCCAGACGCCGAGGTAGACGGGGACCAGAGGCGCGGGCAGATTGCGGCGCGCCAGCCAGACCCGGTTCCTGGCCACCATGCGGTGGTAGACCGCGTGCCGGGACGGGGCGGTGGTCGGGTGGTTGAGGACCATGTCGGCGCGGTAGTCGATCATCCAGCCGGCGTCCAGTGCCCGCCAGGCGAGATCGGTCTCCTCGTGCGCGTAGAAGAAGTCACCCGGCAGCCCGCCGACCTCGGTGAGGACCCGGGTCCGGACGGCATTGGCGCCGCCGAGGAACGTCGTCACCCGCGACGAGCGCATCGGGTCGGCGGCGCGCAGCCGCGGGACGTGGCGGCGCTGGGTGACACCGGTGTCCGGGTCGGCGATCCGGAAGCTGATGATCCCCAGCTTCGGGTCCTGCTCGAACGCCTGCCGGCACAGCTCGGCGGTGTCGGTCAGCGGCAGCAGTCCGTCGTCGTCGAGGAAGAGCAGCGCGTCAACGTCGGCGCCGGACGGGCCGAACGCCTCGATGCCGACGTTGCGGCCGCCGGGGATGCCGAGGTTCTCGGGGAGCTCGACGGTCCGTACCCCCGCGGGGACGTCCGGGACCGGGGCGCCGTTGCCGACGACCACCACCTCGATCCGGTCGCCGTCCTGCTTGGCGACCGAATCGAGGAGGGCGCGCAGTTCGTCAGGGCGGTTGCCCATCGTGATGATGACCGCGCCGAGCTTCATGGGGGTGCTCATTTCAGCCTGCTCGATGCCAGGACCGACACCAGGTGCAACAGCGTCTGTACGAGGGCGATACCGGCCAGCACGGCGACGCCGAGACGGGAGAAGAACAGGTCGCCCCTGACCGCGTCCAGGACCGCCAGGACCAGGATCAGCAGGGATGCCTCGATCCCGAGCACCAGGCGGTGGAACTTCAGCGCCGCGGCGGCCTTGCGGGCCAGCGCCAGACCGGACGAGCGCGGTTCCGACGCCGCTTCCTTGACGGGCGGCAGTCCGCCCTGGTGACGCGCGACGCCGACGAGGTCGGTCTCGGCCTTGATCAGAACAGCGCCGAGGGCGGCGAGGGTGCCGAGGAAGGCCCACAGCCAGTCGATCCGCCCGGAGCCCCACAGATCAGCCGCGCGCAGGCCGAAGCCGACCAGCACCGCGGCGTCGCAGAGGTAGGCGCCGACACGGTCCAGGTAGACGCCGCCGAGCGAGAACTGCTTCTTCCAACGGGCGATCTCGCCGTCGATGCAGTCGAGCAGCAGATAGAGCTGGACCATCACCACCCCGAGGACGGCACCCGTGATCCCGGGCACCAGCAGGGCCGGGGCGGCGAGGACGCCGCAGACCGTCATCAGGTAGGTCAGTTGGTTCGGCGTGATCTTGGTGTTCACCAGGTACCGGTCTATGTGCAGCGAGATCTCCCGCATGTACATGCGCCCGGCCCAGTGTTCACCGCTGCGCCGGTCCTTCACACCCTCCGGGTGAACGACCGGACGGAGTTCAGCTACTGATGGTCTTGGCATAGTCGGCGTACGCGTCCCTGATCTGGTCGGTGGAGAGGTTGAGGCGTTCGAGGATCGTGAAGCGTCCCGGACGTGTCTGCGGGGCGTAGTCGACGGCCTGGACGAACTCGTCGGCGGTGAAGCCGATGTCTTCGGGCAGGACCGGCAGCCCGTGCCGGCGCAGGGTGGTCACCATGAGCAGCGACTCCTCGCGCGCACCTCGCAGATACATGGCGAAGCAGGCGCCGAGGCCGACCTGCTCGCCGTGGCTGGCAGCGCGCTTGGGGTACAGCAGGTCGAAGGCGTGGTTGATCTCGTGGCAGGCGCCCGAGGCCGGCCGGGAATCCCCGGCGACCGACATGGAGATGCCGGTGAGCACCAGGCCCTCGGCCAGTACCTTCAGGAAGGTGTCGTCTCCGACCCCACCGGGGTGGCGCAGCACGGCCTCACCCGCCTGCCGGGCCATGGCGGCCGCCAGCCCGTCGATGTCCTCGCCATTGACCTCGTGGGCGAGTTCCCAGTCGGCCACGCACGAGATGTTGGAGACCGCGTCGCCGATGCCGGACCGCACATAGCGGGTGGGCGCCTCACGGATGATGTCGAGGTCGATGACGACGGCGATCGGGGTGGGGACTCCGTACGAGCCCCGTCCGTTGTCGTTGTCCAGGGTCGCGACCGGCGAACAGAGTCCGTCGTGCGAGAGGTTCGTCGCAACCGCGACCATCGGCATGCCGACGCGCGCCGCGGCGTACTTCGCCACGTCGATGATCTTGCCGCCGCCGAGGCCGACCACGGCGTCGTACCGGTTGCCCTTGATCTCGTCGGCGAGCCGCACGGCGGAGTCGATCGTGCCGTCGGCGACCTCATACCAATGGGCGCCCGGCAGTACCGGGGACAGCCGCTCGCGCAGGGCCCGGCCCGAGCCGCCGCTGATCGCGACGGCGAGCTTGCCGGAGGCGGAGATCCGCTGGTCGGCGAGGAGGCCGGCCAGATCGTCCAGGGCGCCGCGTCGGATGTCGACGACGACCGGGGACGGGATGAGCCGGGTCAGTACTGGCACGCGATCTCACGGCCCTTCGCGAGGTCGTCGTGGTTGTCGATCTCGACCCACGTCACTTCGCCGATGGGGGCCACGTCGACGGTGAAGCCGCGGTTGACGAGCTCCTGGTAGCCGTCCTCGTAGTAGAGGTCGGGGTCGCGCAGATACGTCGCCTTCAGGGCGTCGGCGAGCTCCTCGGCGGCCTCGGGCTCGATCAGGGTCACGCCGATGTACTCGCCGGTCGCCGTGACCGGGTCCATCAGCTTGGTGATCCGCTGGACGCCCTTGTCGCCGTCGGTGATGACCTTCATCTCCTCTTCGGCGAGGTTCTTCACCGTGTCGAGGGCGAGGATGATCTTCTGTCCGTTGCCGCGGGCTGCGAGGAGCGTCCTCTCCACGGAGACCGGGTGCACGGTGTCGCCGTTGGCGAGGATGACGCCCCGCTTCAGGACCTCACGGGCACACCACAGGGAGTAGGCGTTGTTCCACTCCTCGGCCTTGTCGTTGTCGACGAGGGTGAGCGTCAGGCCGTACTTCGCCTCCAGCTCGGCCTTGCGGTCGTACACGGCCTCCTTGCGGTAGCCGACGACGATCGCGGCCTCGGTGAGACCGATCTCCGCGAAGTTGGCGAGCGTCAGGTCGAGCACGGTCTTCTCGCCGTCGACCGGCACGAGGGCCTTCGGAAGCGTGTCGGTGTAGGGGCGCAGACGCCGTCCTGCACCGGCTGCGAGTACGAGGCCGATCATGCGGGTTCTCCTTCGTCGTGAACGGCAGGTGCTCCGGAGGACACCCAGAAGCGGATGGACTCGGCGAGCACCACCACGGCCACGGCCACCGCGAGAGCGGTGAGTGCCACGGTGAAACCTGAATGCTGAGTGAGTACGGCGGCGAGTACGGCCACCACCAGGGTCCGGCCCTCGTGCCCACCGATCGTTCGCACCAGCCAGCGGGGCGGCGCGCCGGTGCCCCCGCGAATGCGGTACACCGTGTCGTAGTGATGGTAGGCGACGGCCGAAATCAGTCCGAAAGCCGCAGGAAGGGCTTGGTCGACATCGCTGCGGGCGGCCAGAGCAAGGATCGCGCAGTACTCCGCCGCCCGGAATATCGGGGGCACGAGCCAGTCGAGTGCGCCCTTGAGGGGGCGGGCGACGGCGACGCCGGAGCAGACCGCGTAGAACACCGCGGCGACGATCATCTGCCGGCTGCCGAACGGCTGCAGCAGAGCGGCGCCGATCAGGGCGGCCGCACCGACGAGGGCCACCACCGGGGCGGCCCATCCGCCTCGGATACGGGGTCCCCTCGCCGCGACGAGACCGGCCAGCGGCCCGGAGTCCGCGAGGTCGGCAAGCGCCTGGGCGGCCCGGTCGGTGCGCTGCGCCTTGCGGGTCAGGGAGCGCAGCAGGCGGCCGGCCGTGGTGTAGCAGGCCGCGAAGGCGCAGCCGATGAGCAGGGCGTAGAAGACGATCCGGGGCGTGGTCACCGCGGTCAGCACCGCGATCATCGCCCAGCGCTCGCCGATCGGCAGCACTATCATCCGGCGCAGCCAGACCGTCCAGCCGACGCTGTCGAGCTTGTCGGAGAGGGCGGCCGTCGGGCTCGAATTGGCGACCGCGTCGTGGTTGGCCTCGTTGAACGAGAAGTCGACGACATGGCGGCAGGTCTGCAGCACCATCGCGCCGAGGGCGAGCGCCCATACGTCGTCGCCGTTGCGGGCCGCGCCGAGGGCGAGGCCCGCGTAGTACGCGTACTCCTTGGCCCGGTCGAACGTGGCGTCCAGCCAGGCACCCATCGTCGAGTACTGCAGCGAGTAGCGGGCGAGTTGCCCGTCGGTGCAGTCCAGGACGAAGGAGAGGAGCAGCAGCAGTCCGGCGGCGACGTACCCGCCGCGGCTGCCGGTCGCCGCGCAGCCCGCCGCGATCAGCGCGGTGAGCAGGGAGGCGGTGGTGACCTGGTTCGGGGTGAGGCCGCGGCGCGCGCACCAGCGGGCGATGTAGCGCGAGTACGGGCTGATGAAGTAAGTGGTGAAGAAGCCGTCGCGGGCCTTCACGGCGCTGCGCAGCCGTACAGCCTCGTCGTCGACCGCGGCCACAGCGGACTGCGCGGTGGCGCGGGCGGCCTGGTCGACGGGGACGGCCGCGACGAGCGAGCCGAGTTCCGGGCGCTGCACGGCGGTGCCCTCGGCCTCCAGCGCGACGGCGAGGCGGCCCGGTACGGTGCGATCGGTGACGGGCACGGTGTCCGCGGCGCCGGCCGGCCCCAGGGGGACGCCCGCACCGACGGCCGCGGTGGCGCTGCGCAGCGCGCGGGCGAGCGCCGGCCGCGCCTCCGGCTGTGCGGTGAGCGCACCGGGGACGGTGGCGACGGGGAAGCGGGGGTCGGTCAGTCCGAGCCGGAGGGCGTGGACGTGTCCGACGAAGCGGGGATCGACGAGCGCGACGCGGGCGTCGGCGGGAGCCGCGGAGAGCAGCTCGGCGGCCTCGGTGACATCAGCAGCGGCCTGCACGTCGAAGCCCAGCGACCTCAGATCGTCCGCGAGCGACGATCCGGGTACCGGTGCACCGGTGAGGATGGCGGTCGACAGACGAACTCACTCCTTGGTGCTGACAGGGCCGGCGCGCGACGGTGCGGCCCGGATGCGGGCCGGCGGCACGTCGGCAGAGGCTATCGGATGAACGGAAGCGGGAGTTCACTGCCCGTTTGTGCTCCGTTCGGGGCGCACCGGCATCATGCGGCGCCGCCCGCGATCATCATCGTCGATCCCGGCCCCGGCTCACAAACCGCGGGGGTACCGGACTCCGCCCCGGCTCACCCGCCGCAGCGGCATAGACCCAGGCTGACGGGTATGACATGGCTGATCACCGGCGGAGCGGGATATACGGGATATATCGGGGCACGTGTGGTGCGCGCCATGGCAGCCGCCGGGGAGCGGGTGGTCGTGCTCGACGACGTGTCGACCGGCATCCGCGACCGGCTCCCGGCCGATGTACCGCCGATCCGCGGCTCGGCCGCCGACCGCGCGCTGCTCGACCGTACGCTCGCCGGGCACGCGGTGACGGGTGTGGTGCATCTCGCAGGTCCGAGGAGCCGGGCCGGACGGCCCGGCGCGGGGTGCGGGAGATGGTCGAGTCGACCTGGGAGGGACAGTGCCTGCGCCACCCCGAGGTACTCGCCACATGATCCGCGCCTGAACGGTACACCGCCCTGACCTGCAATCGTTTCCGCAGGTCAGGGCATATGACAACGGTGTTCAGTGCCGTGTTGCCCGATACCCCCTACCCGTAGTTCACTGGCCTTCTCGGGCCGATACGGGTCCGGTTCCGCAAGACGACCGGAGGCGTCCCCATGGGGGCTGGGCACGATCACGGGCACTCGCACGGCGGGCCGCCGCCCACCGGCACCGCTGCCGCCGCGTACAAGGGACGGCTACGGATCGCGCTGTGCATCACGCTCACCGTGATGGTCGTGGAGATCATCGGTGGTCTGCTCTCCGACTCGCTCGCACTGATCGCCGACGCCGCCCATATGGCGACCGATGCACTGGGGCTGGGCATGGCGCTGCTGGCGATCCACTTCGCCAACAAGCCGGCCGGGCTCAATCGAACCTTCGGCTACGCCCGGGCCGAGATCCTCGCCGCTCTGGCCAACTGCCTGCTGCTCCTCGGCGTGGGCGGCTATCTGCTCTACGAAGCGGTCGGGCGCTTCATCACGCCCGTCGAGACCCGGGGCGGGCTGACGATCGTCTTCGCCGTCGTCGGCCTGGCCGCCAACATGGTCTCCCTGTCGCTCCTGGTGCGCGGGCAGAAGGACAGCCTCAATGTGCGCGGCGCCTATCTGGAGGTGCTCGCGGACGCGCTCGGCTCGGTCACCGTGCTGGTCTCGGCCGGCATCATCCTGGCCACCGGCTGGCAGGCCGCCGACCCGATCGCCTCGCTGCTGATCGGCCTGATGATCGTCCCCCGTACGGTCAAACTGCTCCGGGAGACGCTCAATGTGCTGCTGGAGGCGGCCCCCAAGGGTGTCGACATGGGCGAGGTACGGGCCCACATCACCGCCCTGCCCGGGGTGCTGGACGTCCATGACCTGCACGCCTGGACCATCACCTCGGGGATGCCGGTGCTCTCCGCCCATGTGGTGGTGCAGCAGGAGCTGCTCGACTCGATGGGGCACGAGAAGCTGCTGCACGAGCTGCAGGGCTGTCTCGGCGACCACTTCGACGTCGAGCACTGCACGTTCCAGCTGGAGCCGAGCGGGCACGCGGAGCACGAGGCCGGACTCTGCCACTGAACGGCGATTCAGCGCGGTACCCGAACTGCCGTACGGGCGCGGGTGTAGGGTCCTGCGCAGAGGTATACATGCCTCCCCCTGCCTGAGAGAGGAGCTGAGGTTGATGACCGTCGCGACGGCACCTGCCCGGCGCAGCATCCGGTCCTTCTTCAGCTCCCGGGTTCCCGGCTAGGAGGGTGCTGAAGATCTTGGCCGGATCAGCGAGCGGCGTCTGATGCGTGCAGCTGCAACGCGCCGAAGCGGCCTCATGGCGGAGCTATCAGGCCGTTTTGGCAACGCCGCAGATGTGCGTGCAAGACGCCGGGAGCCCGGCCAAGATCTTCAGTGCCCTCCTAGGTCCTGTCCTCAGGACGGCCCGACGCTCCCGGTGTCCGCACAGACGGCGCAGGCCGTCGCGGCGGGCTATCACGTCCTCGGGGTGCGGGTGCAGCCCGAGAGCGACTGGGACGAGTACTACGTGCCGCTCGCCGAGAAGGTCGCGGCCACCGATGCGCCGGCGCCCGGCATGGCGTGGGCGCTCGGTCGGGTCCACCCGGGAGGAACTGGCCATGCACCGCGACCACGGTACGGAGTACGGCTATGCCGCGTGCGTCCTGCGCCCCGCCGACCCCCGCTGGGCCACCCGGCCGGAAGAGGCGATGATGGCTCTGGTCCTCGACGATTCCGTGCCCGGGCCGACGGGCACGATCCAGTATCCGGCGGCATTCGGGATCTGACGCGCCGTCCGGTCCCACCGCATCCACCAGGTGCGGCGGGACCGGACATGCCAGGACCCGAAGTGACGGACAGGCCGCTTTTGTGCGGCAGACTTGAACAGACTCGAGGGGACCGGCGCACGAGGCCGGGCACCATAGCGAAGGATGGGTATGCCGACCACACCAGCCACCGCGGCGAACAGCTCGTCGAACGGCACAGCAGAAGCGATCATGCTCGAACTGGTCGACGAGAACGGCACCACCATCGGCACGGCGGAGAAGCTCGCCGCCCACCAGGCACCCGGTCAACTGCACCGGGCGTTCTCCGTGTTCCTCTTCGACGAGCAGGGCAGACTGCTGCTGCAGCGCCGGGCGCTCGGCAAGTACCACTCCCCCGGTGTCTGGTCGAACACCTGCTGCGGCCACCCGTACCCGGGCGAAGCACCTTTCACCGCCGCCGCCCGGCGTACGTACGAGGAGCTCGGGATCTCGCCCTCGCTGCTGGCCGAGGCGGGCACCGTCCGCTACAACCACCCCGACCCGGCCTCGGGCCTGGTGGAGCAGGAGTTCAACCACCTCTTCGTCGGGATGGCGCAGGCGGAGCCGGAGCCGGACCCGGAGGAGGTCGGTGAGACAGTGTTCGTGGCCGCCGACGAACTGGCGAAGCGGCATGCCGAGGCACCGTTCTCGGCGTGGTTCATGACAGTGCTCGATGCCGCGCGCCCGGCGATCAGGGAGCTGACCGGCCCGTCCGCGGGCTGGTAGCGGCGAACCGAACGGCGGGCGGGGGACGCGCGGGGAAGGTCAGAGGTACGGGTTCAGCGGCAGCGCGGCCCAGATGATCTTTCCGCCGCCTGCGGTGTGCTCAACATCGCAGGCGCCGCCCGCCTCGCTCGTGATCTCCCGGACCAACAGCAGCCCGCGCCCGCCCGTCTGCGCATAATCCGTCTCCAGCGCCGTGGGCCGGTACGGGTGGTTGTCCTCAACGGAGACTCTGACCCATTCGGCACCGACGGCCACCTCGACGGCGAGCTCCGGGGAGAGCAGCGCGGCGTGCTTCACGGCGTTGGTGACCAGCTCCGAGACGATGAGCAGCAGGCCCTGGGCGATGCCTTCGTCCATCGGCACGCCCTGGCGGTTCAGCAGATCGCGTACGGCGTGCCGGGCCTGCGGTACGGAGACGTCGACGGCCGGCGCGGTGAACCGCCAGACTCCCTCGTACGACACGGGTCTGGCGGGGACACTCCCGCGGCTCTCCATAGTTCCCGCACCCGCTCTCGACTCGACAGTCACTGCACGTCGAAGTACAGAGTGCGGGGAGTAGTTGGTCCGGGCCGTGCTACTGAACAGAAGTCGACCTCTATCGACAGAATTTTTTTCGAATGAGTATGACAGCGTCACTTCTTGGACTGGTTCTGATCTTCTTCTGAGGGCTTGTCCGGCCGGGCCTCGGCCGCCATCTGGTCCGAGACCAGCGAGACGATGCGGCGGCCACCGACCCCGATCCCGATCAGGCCCAGCCCGTCGAAGAGCAACGCCAGCGAGAAGAACAGGCCGAGCACATAGAGGCTGCTGTGCGGCCAGTCGAAGAGCACCAGCAGTCCCAGAAGCAGCCCGAAGGCGCCTTGCAACAGCGTCCAGCCGAACTGCGGCCCGCGCACCACGACGCTCCCCACCAGCCGGAACACCCCACCGGTCAGGAAGAGCAGCGCGGCGAACATGGTGAGCGCCTCGGCCGTGCCGTGCGGATGGCGGATCACGACGACACCTGCGGCGATGTACAGCGCGGCGACCACCACACCGAGCCAGAAGTAGTCGGTGTCGCGGGACTGGATCGCGTGGAGCAGACCGATGAGGCCGCCGATGAGGAGCAGCCAGCCGAAGAGGAGCATCGAGGTGAGCGTGGCGACCTCGGTGTAGACGAGACCGACCAGGCCGGCCACGACGAGGAGAGCACCGAGCAGGACGAGCCCGCCGAAGCTGCGGCTCAGTTTCCTGCCCTGGAGTTCGGGACCGGGCATCTGACAGCTCCTCACGGTGCGTGCCTGCTTCGCACCCCCCTTCTTGATCATAGGTTCGAACGGGATGGATAGCATCCGGCGCATGGACCGTACGGAACCGCAGCTGCAGCTCACCGTCGCGGACGGCATCGCCACCGTCGTCATCAGCAACCCGGCCAAGCGCAACGCCATGACGGCCGCCATGTGGCAGGCGCTGCCCGGACTGCTGGAGCGGATGGCCGCCGACCCCGCCGTGCGCGCCCTGGTTCTGACCGGCGCCGGGGGCACCTTCTGTGCGGGCGCGGACATCTCCTCACTGCGGGACCGGGCGAGCGACCCGGCGTACGATCCGCAGGCTCTGGCGGTGGCGGCCGAGGAGGCCCTGGCCGCCTTCCCCCTGCCGACGCTCGCCGCGGTGCGCGGCTACTGCGTGGGCGGCGGCAGCCAGCTGGCGGCCGCCTGCGATCTGCGGTTCGCCGAGGAAGGCGCTTCCTTCGGCATCACCCCGGCCAAGCTCGGGATCGTCTACGCCGCGTCGTCGACCCGGCGGCTGGTCTCGCTGATCGGACCGGCCGCGGCGAAGCATCTGCTGTTCTCCGGCGAGTTGATCGACACGGAACGGGCGCTGCGGACCGGACTGGTGGACGAGGTACTGCCGGCCGGCGAGCTGGACAAGCGGGTGGAAGCGTACGTACGGATCCTGGCATCGCGCTCACAGCTGACACAGGCGGCGGCGAAGGAGTTCGCCACGGGGCGGGAGGACCGGGACGCGCACTGGGTGGAGCAGGCGCGCCGCAGCGGCGACACCGCGGAGGGTGTCGCCGCCTTCCTGGAGCGGCGGGCGCCGCGCTTCACCTGGACGACCTGAGCGCCGGCCATGATCCGCCGGACATCCCGTAGGGGTGCGTCCGCAGAGTCTCGCCCGGCCCGCGGCGGGCCACGCCCTCCGGGCGGACGGCGTCACTGTGCGGCCACCCCTCGCGGTACGTTGCGGCCACCCCCTACTGGAGGATGAAGCGGCTCTTGGCGCGGAATTCCTCGACGAGCGCGGCCGGGGCCTTCTCCGGTGACCCCGCATCGTACGGCGGCTGGGGGTCGTACTCCGTCAGCAGCTGTACGGCCTGGGCGTGCTCGTCGCCGGCGATCCGGCCGAGCAGGGTGAGCCCCATGTCGATGCCGGACGAGACGCCGGCGGCCGTCACATACTTGCCGTCGATGACGACACGTTCGCCGGTCGGCTCGACTCCGAAGGTCTTGATGAAGTCCAGGGCGAGCCAGTGCGAGGTGGCGCGCCGCCCCTCCAGCAGACCGGCCGCGGCGAGCAGCAGCGAGCCGGTGCAGACGGAGGTCGTCCAGGTGCTGGTCGCATCTGCGGCGCGCAGCCAGCCGAGCAGCGTCTCGTTCTCCATCTGGGCGCTCTGGCCGGGGCCGCCGGGGACGATCACCACATCCGGGGCGGGTACGTCGGCGAGGGGCCGATCGGCGACGAGCGCGAGGCTGCCGCTGTCGTTGCGCACGGGGCCGGTCCGCTCGGCGACGAAGACGGTCTCGGCGCCGGGGGCGCGGGAGAGAACTTCGTAGGGGCCGACGGCGTCAAGGGCCGTGAAGCGGTCGAAGAGGACGATGGCGATCTGCATGGTGGTCCTTTCAGTTGACACTGGTGCTCGTCGTGCTGGTCATGGGCTGGGGACGGAAGCGGCGCCGGTATTCGGCGGGGGCGGTGCCGAGGGCCTTGACGAAGGCACGGCGCATCGCCTCCGGGGTGCCGTACCCGCAGGTGCGCGCGATCCCGGCGACCCCGTCGGTGGTGTCCTCCAGGAGCCGTCTGGCGTGTTCGAGCCGGACACGGTCGACATACCTGCCGGGAGTCATCCCCGTCTCGGTCTGGAAGGCTCGGGCGAAGTGGCGCGGCGAGAGGCGGGCCCGGGCGGCGAGCGCGTCGACGGAGAGGTCGTCGTCGGGGTGCTCGGTGATCCAGTGCTGGACCTCGCGCAGCGGTTCGCGGCGTGCGGTCTGCGCGGTGAGCTGGGCGCTGAACTGGGCCTGGTTCCCGGGTCTGCGCAGAAAGACCACGAGGTGGCGGGCGACGCTGAGCGCCACCTGCCTGCCGAAGTCCTCCTCGACCAGAGCGAGGGAGAGATCGATGCCCGCGGTGACACCGGCGGAGGTGGCCAGCTTCCCGTCACGTACGAAGATCGGGTCCGGGTCGACCTCGACGGCCGGGTAGGCGCGGGCGAGGTGCTCGGTGACCACCCAGTGGGTGGTCACCCGGTGCCCGTCCAGCAGGCCGGCGGCGGCGAGCAGCAGAGCTCCCGTGCAGACCGAGACCAGTCGTTCGGCGTGCGGGGCATGGGTGCGCAGCCAGTCGACGAGTGCCGGATCGGGGTGACGGGTGCCCTGGCCTCCGGGGACGAGGACGGTATGGGGCGGTTCGGCGTCGGCAAGAGTGCCGTCCGGAACGAGGGTGAGGCCGACGCTCGTGCGGACCGGTGCCCCGTCGAGGGAAGCGGTGCGGAGCTCGTACGTGACGTCCGGGAAGTGGGAGGCACCGGCGAAGACCTCCATGGGCCCGGTCACGTCGAGGCTCTGAACGCCGTCGAAGAGGACGACGAGTACGGATCGCTGCGTCATGTCTGCCATCCTGAGCGGCCTCGACGATGGCTGCAATGACGAAGAACCCACCTTTCCTGCCATGCCGGTCCCGGTCGAAATCGGGCGTGGCCCCGGGGTTATGGGGCGTTCCAACCAGTCGGTAACGTGCGGGCATGAGTACTCTGCCGCCGCGCGCCGGACGCCGCTGCCACAACGCCATCAACCCGCTGCACTCGACGGTCTACTTCTCCCCCGACCTCGGCAAGGAGCTCGGAGAGCTCGGCATCCACGACTCGAACGCCGCCTACTTCGTTGCACGCGCAGCGGCGCTCGGCGCCGTCGGACCAGGCACGGTCACCGCCACCTTCTACAACTTCAACCACGAACTCGTCGCCCGGCACCTCCCCGCGGTGTGGTCCGTCGCCTCGCCGCAGGCGGTCCTGGACGCCCGGCTGCGGGCCGCGGACACGACGCTGCGCCGGCTGCTCGGCCCGGAGATCATCGAATCCCCCGAGCTGGCCGAGGCCGCGGAGCTGGCGCTGCGCGCCGCCGAGGCGTGCACGCGACACGCCCGGCCGCTCTACGCCGCCCACGCCGATCTGCCGGTGCCGGGGCAGCCGCATCTGGCGTACTGGCACGCCGGGACGCTGCTGCGCGAACACCGCGGTGACGGCCATCTCGCCGCGCTCCTCGCCGCCGGTCTCGACCCGGTCGAGGCCCTGGTCAGCCACACCGCGACCGGAAAGGGAATGTCCCCGCGCTGGGTGCTCGCCACCCGCGGCTGGCGCCGCACGGACTGGGAGGACGCGGCCGAACGGCTGTGCGGGCGCGGACTCCTGGACGGCGAGGGCGAGTTGACGGAGGCGGGCGTCGCACTGCGGGCGGAGCTGGAGGACACCACGGACCGGATGGACCTGGCACCGTACGAGCATCTGGGAGCGGAGGGCGTGGAGCGGCTCACCGAGCTGGCGCGCGGATTCCTTCTCACGGCGGCTTCTGCGGGTGCGTTCCCGGCCGATCTGATGGGCAAGGGCTGATCCCGCCGACCCGCCGACCCGCCGACCGGCGGACAAGTGGGGTGGTCGGGCGACACGGCGCCCGGCCACCCGGCACAATGCAGACGGAAGGGGCCCCGCCCCGGTAAGCACAGCCAGTACAGCCCAGCACAGCCAGTACGAGAAGGCGAGTCGGTAGAACCGTGACGACGTCCATCGAAGGCAGGATCGCCGAGGAGCTCGGCGTACGCGAGCGGCAGGTGAGGGCGGCCGTAGAGCTGCTCGACGGCGGGTCGACCGTGCCGTTCATCGCGCGCTACCGCAAGGAAGCGACCGAGATGCTCGACGATGCGCAGTTGCGCACGCTCGAGGAACGGTTGCGGTACCTGCGGGAACTGGAGGACCGGCGGGCGGCGATCCTCGACTCCGTGCGCGAACAGGGCAAGCTCGACGAGGCCCTGGAGGCGCAGATCCGGGCCGCCGACACAAAGGCGCGGCTCGAGGACATCTATCTGCCGTTCAAGCCGAAGCGGCGGACGAAGGCGCAGATCGCCCGGGAAGCAGGGCTCGAACCGCTCGCCGACGGCCTGCTGGGCGACCCGTCCGTCGAACCGCTCGCCGCTGCCGCCGCCTTCGTCGACGCCGGCAAGGGCGTCGCGGACGCCGCCGCGGCTTTGGAGGGCGCCCGTGCCATCCTCGCCGAGCGGTTCTCGGAGGACGCCGACCTGATCGGCGAGCTGCGTGAGCGCATGTGGTCGCGCGGGCGGCTGGCCGCGAAGGTGCGGGACGGCAAGGAGGAGGCGGGTGCGAAGTTCGCCGACTACTTCGACTTCGCCGAGCCGTTCACCGCGCTGCCCTCGCACCGGGTCCTCGCGATGCTCCGGGGCGAGAAGGAGGACGTGCTCGACCTGGTCCTGGAGCCGGAGGAACCCTCGGAGACACCGGGCCCCTCGACGTACGAGAACATGGTCGCCCGCCGTTTCGGCGTGGCCGACCGGGGCCGCCCGGGCGACAAGTGGCTCGGCGACACGGTGCGGTGGGCGTGGCGGACCCGGATCCTCGTCCACCTCGGGATCGATCTGCGGCTGCGGCTGCGGACGGCGGCGGAGGACGAGGCGGTACGGGTCTTCGCGTCGAACCTGCGCGACCTGCTGCTCGCCGCGCCGGCCGGGACGCGCGCCACGCTGGGGCTCGACCCCGGTTTCCGTACGGGTGTGAAGGTCGCCGTCGTCGACGCGACCGGCAAGGTCGTCGCGACCGACGTCATCTACCCGCACGTCCCGGCGAACAAGTGGGACGAGTCCCTGGCCAAGCTGGAGCGGCTGGCGAAGGCGCACTCCGTCGATCTGATCGCGATCGGCAACGGCACGGCGTCCCGCGAGACGGACAAGCTCGCGGGTGAACTGTGCGAGAGGCACCCGGAGCTGAAGCTCACCAAGGTGATGGTGTCCGAGGCGGGCGCCTCGGTCTACTCGGCCTCCGCCTTCGCCTCGCAGGAACTCCCCGACATGGACGTGTCGCTGCGTGGTGCGGTGTCGATCGCCCGGCGTCTGCAGGACCCGCTGGCCGAGCTCGTGAAGATCGACCCGAAGTCGATCGGTGTCGGCCAGTACCAGCACGACCTGTCCGAAGTGAAGCTGTCGCGCTCACTGGACGCGGTCGTCGAGGACTGTGTGAACGGCGTCGGTGTCGACGTCAACACCGCGTCGGCCCCGCTGCTCTCGCGGGTCTCCGGCATCGGCTCCGGTCTCGCCGAGAACATCGTCGCGCACCGGGACACCAACGGGCCGTTCCGGTCCCGGAAGGCGCTGAAGGACGTGGCGCGGCTGGGCCCAAAGGCGTACGAGCAGTGTGCGGGCTTCCTGCGGATCCGCGGAGACGACCCGCTCGACGCGTCGAGCGTGCACCCCGAGGCGTACCCGGTGGTGCGGCGGATGGCGAAGACGGTGGGCGGGGATGTCGCGTCGCTGGTCGGCAACTCGGGCGTGCTGCGGTCGCTGCGGGCGGACGACTTCGTGGACGAGAAATTCGGGCTGCCGACGGTCACGGACATCCTGGGGGAGCTGGAGAAGCCGGGTCGCGACCCGCGGCCCGCGTTCAAGACGGCCACCTTCAAGGAGGGCGTCGAGAAGATCGGTGATCTGGCCCCCGGGATGGTGCTGGAGGGGGTCGTCACGAACGTCGCCGCGTTCGGGGCGTTCGTGGACGTCGGTGTGCACCAGGACGGTCTGGTGCACGTGTCGGCGATGTCGAAGACCTTCGTGAAGGATCCGCGGGATGTCGTGAAGCCGGGCGACATCGTGAAGGTGAAGGTGATGGACGTCGACATTCCGCGGAAGCGGATCTCGTTGACGCTGCGGCTGGACGACGAGGTGGCGGAGGGACAGTCGTCGTCGCAGGGCGGCGGGACGAAGCGGGAGCGGGGCGGCCAGGGCGGTCGGCCGCCGCGGCAGCGGCAGGGCCAGGGTCAGGGCGGTCAGGACCGTGACCGGCGCGGTGGCGGTGGTGGCGGCGGCTCTGCGCGTCAGGCTCCGGCGCCGGTGAACAGCGCCATGGCGGATGCGTTGCGGCGGGCGGGGCTGGCGGATCCGAAGCAGGGCGGAAGGAAGCGCTGACGGTGGGGGCGGGTGAGGGCGGTCCGCTGCGCGGCTGTCCCTCACCCGCCCCCTTCCCGAAACCGTGGGCTCCGCCCCGGACGCCTTTTGTCCTCAATCGCCGGACGGGCTTGGTTTTTCGCCTGCTCGGGCTTGGTTTTCGCCTGCTCGGGCTTGAGTGGGTCAGGCCTCGGTCAGCTTGCCGTCGGCCACCTCGACGCGCCGCGTCGTCCGCACCGCCTCCAGCATCCTCCGGTCGTGCGTGACCAGCAGCAGCGTCCCCGTGTACGAGTCGAGCGCCGACTCCAGCTGTTCGATCGCGGGCAGGTCGAGGTGGTTCGTCGGCTCGTCCAGGACCAGGAGGTTCACGCCCTTGCCCTGGAGAAGGGCGAGGGCCGCCCGGGTCCGTTCGCCCGGGGAGAGGGTCGTGGCGGGCCGCATCACATGGTCCGCGCGCAGCCCGAACTTGGCGAGCAGCGTGCGGACCTCGGCCGGTTCGGTCTCGGGGACGGCTGCGCAGAACGCCTCCAGCAAGGTCTCCGAGCCGTGGAACAGCTTCCGTGCCTGGTCCACCTCGCCCACCACCACGCCCGAGCCGAGCGTCGCATGGCCCGAGTCCAGCGGCAGGCGGCCGAGCAGCGCCGCGAGGAGAGTGGACTTGCCGGCTCCGTTGGCACCGGTGATCGCCACCCGGTCCGCCCAGTCGATCTGCAGCGACGCCGGCCCGAACGCGAAGTCGCCGCGCACGACCTGCGCCTCGCGGAGCGTGGCGACGACCGATCCGGAGCGCGGGGCCGTGGCGATCTCCATCCGCAGCTCCCACTCCTTGCGCGGCTCCTCGACGACATCGAGCCGTTCGATCATGCGCTGCGTCTGCCGGGCCTTCGCGGCCTGCTTCTCGCTCGCTTCGCTGCGGAACTTGCGGCCGAGCTTGTCGGAGTCGGTGGCCTTGCGGCGGGCGTTCTTGACGCCCTTGTCCATCCAGCCGCGCTGCATCTGGGCGCGGCCTTCGAGGGCGGAGCGCTTGTCGGCGTACTCCTCGAACTCCTCGCGGGCATGCCTGCGGGCCCGGTCGCGCTCCTCCAGATAGGCCGCGTACCCACCGCCATAGAGGTTGATCTGCTGCTGGGCGAGATCGAGTTCGAGGACCTTGGTGACCGTACGCATCAGGAACTCGCGGTCGTGGCTGATGACGACGGTGCCGGCGCGCAGCCCGGAGACGTACCGCTCCAGTCGCTCCAGTCCGTCCAGGTCCAGATCGTTGGTGGGCTCGTCGAGGAGGAAGACGTCGTACCGCGACAGAAGCAGCGAGGCGAGTCCGGCGCGGGCGGCCTGGCCGCCCGAGAGCGCGGTCATCGGCAGGTCGAGGCCGACCGTCAGACCGAGGTCGGCGGCGACCTCCTCGGCACGCTCGTCGAGGTCGGCGCCGCCGAGGGCCAGCCAGCGTTCGAGTGTCTCGGAGTACGCGTCGTCCGCCCCCGGTGCCCCGTCGACGAGGGCCTGGGTGGCGGCGTCCATCGCCGTCTGGGCGTCGGCGACGCCGGTCCGGCGGGCGAGGAAGTCCCGCACGGTCTCGTCCCGGCGGCGCTCCGGCTCCTGCGGGAGGTGGCCAACGGTGGCGGTGGGCGGGGAGAGCCGCAGCTCGCCCTCCTCCGGCCGGTCGAGCCCGGCGAGCAGCCGGAGCAGAGACGATTTTCCGGCTCCGTTGACTCCGACGAGACCGATCACGTCACCGGGCGCGACGACGAGGTCGAGTCCGGCGAAGAGTGTGCGGTCGCCGTGTCCGGCGGCGAGGTCCTTGGCGACGAGAGTGGCAGTCATCAGGGTGTCGATCCTAATCGGCGGACGGCTTCGCTCTCGACGGGTGTCGGAGAAGCCCGCGGGGCACCGGACGCGGCGCGGTTCCGCGCGAGTGCGGGTGCGGATCGCGGGGGCGGACCCGCCCAGGTCGCCGATCGTCGCGGCACGGAGGCGGATCTCCTGAACGACTGGTGGTGCGTTCGAGGCATCGTGTGCGGCGATCGGCGGCTCACCGGGGCCATCGACTCCGTGCTCAGTGGTGGTTCACGGGTGCCACGAGCACGCTCCCGGTGGTGCGTGCCACGATGAATGACTGTCCGTTGACGGCCCGTGCGTCCAGGGGAATTCGGTGCTGCCCCGGCTCCAGTACGCCGTCGAAGACCTCCTGCGCGTGGGTGCGGTACAGCCGGTCGAGGCGGTACGCGACCAGGCTGACCCAACAGGCCGAGGTGACGTCGACCTCGGCCGTGCCGTCCGCCGCCGTCAGCCGGACCAGGCGGCGCCGGGCCGGTGCGCTGCGGTCCAGGGCATGTTCGATCTGGGCGACCAGCACCGGAATCACCGGGGCCAGGCCGTCCACGTAGGCGACGTCCGCGGCGGCCCGGGTGAACGCGTGACGCACGGCAGCGCGTTCGTCCTCGGTGATCGCCCGGCCGAAGGCCACCGCGCGGTAGCCGCGGAGTTCCTCGGCCGGCACCTGGGCGGCGTCCGCGGCGATGTCGGCGCCGATCCCGATGGTGCGGAGCGCGGCGGCGAGCTTGGCGAGTACGGCGACGCGCGCGCCGATGAGCAGCACTCGCTGCCCGGCGGGCGCGTCCGGGCCCGGTTCCGTGCCGTCCGCCGCCTCGGACGGCAGGAGGCGTTCCAGTTCCTGCCGGTACTGGTCGCCGTCAAAACGGAACGGCCCTATGCCGTGGTAGCCACCCTGTTCCAGGTCGACGGTCTCGTACGTCTGCCAGGCGAAGTCGCGCCAGACGAAGTCGGTGCCGTCGCGTTCGATGACGGCGGTGACCGCCCCGCATGCGAGGCTCTCGCACTCGGGACACCCGTAGATCACATAGCGTCCGTCGGGCAGTGGGGCGTCCGCTTCGAGGAGCAGGCGCCGCACGTGGGTGGTGAAGATCGCGGGCGGTACGTCGGAGGCGAGCGGGGAGACGGCGTCGAGGTCAGACAGATGGAACAGCAGCGGACGGCCGTCGATGACGAAGTCCATGAAGTCCCGGTGCACCTGGTAGTCACCACGGGCCAGAACTCCACCGGCTCGCATCGCCGGCGCAAGGCCGAAAGTCGCGTACTCGGCAGACATGCTCCGAGTATTCCCAACGCGGACCTGTTGTGCGCACGGCAGCACGGATTCCAGCGGAGTTCGTCGGCAAAGGCCGCTGACCGGAAATCACGTCTCCCTGGGGGTCACCACTGACCAGGTCTTTCCGTTAGCGTCCGGCCATGAGCGACACACGGGCAGAGGTGACGGGGAGAACGGACGTGCCGGACGTGATCGTGGTGGGTGGTGGGATCAGCGGGCTGACCACGGCCCTGGTGCTGGCCGAGCGCGGCCACCGGGTGCGGGTCTGGTCCCGGGAGCCGGCCGCGGCGACGACGTCGGCGGTGGCGGGGGCGTTGTGGTGGCCGTACCGGATCGAGCCGGAGAAGCTGGTCGGCGACTGGTCACTGACATCGCTCCGGAGATACGAGGAGCTGGCCGGGCGCCCGGACGAGACAGGGGTGCGGCTGGTCTCCGGTCTGCTCGGGGGCGAGCGGCTCGCCGCTCTCGGTTCGTGGGCAGGGCAGTTGAAACACGTGAGCGAGGTCGCGGAGGGGCTGCGGGCCCGGCTGCCGCTGATCGACATGCCGACGCATCTGAGCTGGCTGGAACGGCAGTTGGCGGCGGCCGGCGGCGTTGTCGAGCGGCGTACCGTCACCTCCTTCGACGAAGCCGCCGCCGAGGCGTCGACGGTGGTCAACTGCACTGGTCTCGGGGCGCGCGAGCTGGTCCCCGATGCCGGGGTGCGCCCGGTCCGCGGCCAGCTGGTGCTGGTGGAGAACCCGGGGATCGAGGAGTGGTTCACCGAGGCGGACCCTGCCTCGGACACGACGACGTACTTCCTCCCGCAGCCCGGGAAGCTGGTTCTCGGCGGCACGGCCGAGGTGGACGACTGGAGCACGGAGCCCGACCCCCGTACCGCCGAGGAGATCGTGGCCCGGTGTGCCCGGATCCGGCCGGAGATCGCGGGGGCGCGGGTCATCGGGCACCTGGTGGGTCTGCGTCCCGCACACGACACCGGTGTGCGGATCGAGGTCGAACCGCTGCCGGGCGGCGGGCGGTTGGTGCACAACTACGGGCACGGGGGTGCGGGGGTGACGGTGGCCCTGGGCTGCGCGCGGGCGGCGGCCGATCTCCTGTCCTGAACCGGGCCGCGGGGCGGGGCGCGGGCGGCCCGGCGGCGGGCGCCGGGGCGCCGGGGCCTCAGTCGGACGGCGTTCCGGCCTCGGACGGGCGATCGCGGTGGTCCGTGATCGGGCCCGGGCCGAGGTCGATGCGGATCTCGAATACCACCCGGTCGGTCGTGGGGCTCGCGTCGGGTCGCGCGTGCCTGGCGCAGAGCGCCGAGAGTGGTGGAGTAACGGCGGGACTTGGCGGAGAAGTGACCGCGGAAGCCGAGCATGTGCGCCCAAGCCCAGAGCAGCCGCCCGTCCGGTGCACCAAGGTCCCGGAGGAGATGACCGACCTGGTCTTCTCGCACACCGACGCCGACCGCCTCGCACCCGGTTGCTGAGCACCACCCGCACGTTCCGAGCGGCGGGGCCGGTTCGAGCCTTCCGCCTGGACCACGGACACCTTCTGGCACGTATCCACAGATTGGGCACTGTGATGAAAACCAGCGTGCTGAACAGCCGCAACGCGATCTGCGTGATCGCCCACGACAAGGACAGCGGCACGATCGCCGCCGTGCACTACGCCGCCCGCAACTGATCCCCGCAGCCGGCCTGGACCCTCCCCGGTGGTAAGGCCGAGCCCGGCGAAGCCCTCGATGAGGCCACCGCCCGCGAACTCAAAGAGGAGACCGGCCTGCTCGTCGACCCGGCACATCTCGCACTCGTCCACGTCATCCACGTCGAACAGGGCTGGGACCAGGCCGGGCAGTTCGTCCTGTTCGTCTTCGCCACCGACACGTGGACCGGCGAACTGACCAACACCGAGCCGGACAAGCACCTGGCGGCCCAGTGGATCGCCGCCAACCGCCTGCCCGAGCCCGCGTTCCCGACCACCACGCAGGCCCCGGCCGCGTACCGGAACGGAGGCCCCTCCTTCTCTCGTTACGGATGGTCGGTTACCGCTGGGTGACGAACTGGCGCCAGAGTCATCGGCGGGTCTGGTGTAGGGCTCGCCGGTTTTGACAGTGCATCCGACGTCGTGGTGGGGGACGGATCTGCGGTTCTTCGAGCCTGGGGGCCGGGGCCGGGTCGTGAGGGTTTCGGTGCGGCTGCGGGACGGAGCGCTTGGCTGTGGAGGTTCCGGAACTCGCGGCGGACGCGTGCGGGGGTGAGGCGGTTCGAAACGACGCTTTTCGGCCGCGGATGCCGGTGTCAGGAAATGGACCGGAGGCGGCCCAAGGGGCGGCGCGGGAGCCGGTTCAGGGCCTCGGCAGTGGCGTCGTCCTCGGGGAGGAAGATCACAAGCTGCTGGGAGTCGGCGGGCAGTTCGAGGATCTCGCGGAGCAGCCGGAGCTGATGCCCGCCGGGGTGGTTGAGCCGGAGGACGCCGCGGCGCGGCACCTTGTCCCGGTTCAGCCGGCGGGTGAACTCGTCGCCGGCGACGGGGGTCAGCCCGGCGGTGAGCCACTCCAGGTTCTCCAAGGACGGCGCCTGCCACAGGTCGAAGGTCTGCTCGTCCGCGATGTCGTCCCAGTCGGCGAAGAAGGTCCGGGCCCGCGGGTCGGTGAAATGGTAGTGGTTGAGGTTGGGACGGTCGGCATCGAGCAGCCCGGTCCCGCCGGTGACCGCCCGGTAGCCGGAGGTGTGGGCGAGCACGTCACCCAGCCGGTTGGTCACGATCGCCACACCCGGTTCGAGGAGTTCGAGGGTGCGCAGGACGGGCGCGCGCACCCGCCGGGAGGGTGGCACGGGCCTGATGTCGACCGTGCAGGAGTCGCTGGTGATCTTGGCGAGGTATCGCAGGTGGTTGCGCTCCGATGCGTTCAGGCACAGCGCGTCGGCGAGCGCGTTGACCACCGCCGGTGAGGGGTTGCGGTCGCGGCCCTGCTCGATCCGGGCGAGGTACTCGACGCTGACGTCGGCCCGGTTGGCGAGGTCCAGCCGACGCAGCCCCGGCGACCGGCGGCGTTGCCGCTCCGGCAGCCCGAGGGACCCCGGTTGGACGGCGTCCCGCTTGGCTCGGATGAAGTTGCCCAATGGTGTGCCCACGTTTTGAGGGTAGGGGCCCTGCTGCCGATCGCGAGGAGCCGAGGGTGGCCCTGTGGGGGCTAGCCTGAGGAGGATCTGGATACCCGCCGTCCCGCCGGCCGATGCTCAAGGCATGGAGAACACGTCGACGCGACGCGCTGGTCAAGTGCTGTTGTTGTGGGGGCTGCTCGTGGTGGCCGCCAACCTTCGGGCGAGTCTGACCGGTGTCGGGCCCCTCTTGAACCGCGTGCAGTCCGACCTGGGCCTGGCTCCGGCCGCCGCGGGCCTGCTGAACACGCTGCCGTTGCTGGCGTTCGCGGCCCTGTCGCCGCTGGTGCCAAGGCTGGCCACGCGGTGGGGGGAGGAACGGCTCCTCGGCGGCGCGCTAATGGTGCTGACAATCGGCATCGCGGTCCGATGGATCCCCACGGCGGCAGGCCTGTTCATCGGCACCGTGCTGATCGGCGCGGGCATCGCGGTGGGCAATGTACTGCTGCCGAGCCTCATCAAGCGCGACTTCCCGTCCAAGGTCGGCCTGCTGACCAGCGCCTACGCCATGGTGATGGGAGGGGTGGCAGCGCTGGCCTCCGGAGTGGCGGTGCCGATCGCCGAGGCCGCTCCCGGTGGCTGGCACACCGCGCTGGGCTTCTGGGTGGTCTTCGCCCTGGTGTCGGTGCTGGTGTGGCTGCCGCAGATGCGGACTTCCGGGCCGGCCGGGCCGGCGCGGAGCGGGCAGCAGCTGCCCTGGAGCTCCGGACTGGCCTGGGCGGTCACTGCCTTCATGGGACTGCAGTCGCTGGGCTTCTATGTCGTCATGACCTGGCTGCCGCAGGTTCTCCAGGACAACGGGGTCAGCCCGGCGACGGCCGGCTGGCTGCTCTTCGGGTTCCAGGTCGTCGCCGTGCTGACCAGCCTGGCGGTGCCCCGGGCGATGCGCTGGGCGCGGGACCAGAGGGGGTTGGCGACGGCCTGTTCCGTGGTCCTGCTGGTCGGCTATATCGGCCTCTTCGCGGAGCCTCGGTGGGCACTGCTGTGGACTGTGGTCCTCGGCCTCGGCGGCGGCGCCTGCCTGGTGCTCGCCCTGGCGTTCATCAGCCTGCGGGCCCAGGACGCGGCCTCGGCCGGCGGGCTGTCCGCGATGGCGCAGTCCGTCGGCTATCTGCTGGCGGCCGTCGGGCCGGTGGTCTTCGGCCTCCTCCACTCGCTCAGCTCCGGTTGGAGGGCACCGCTCCTGCTAATGGTCGTCGTCGCGGCCGCCCAGACGGTAGCGGCCCTGGTGGCCGGGCGCGGCACGGTGGCCCCCACGCGGAGGCCGGGGCCCGAACTCGCCGCTCCAGCGGCCGAACATAGCGCGTCAACCGGACGTTGATCGCTGCGCGGGGTGCGGGGCCGACGCGGCACACCGAGGACGCGGGAGTGTGTCAACTTGGCGCCGAGAGTCACCGGGTGCGGCATCGGGCGGGAGAGTCGGTCAAGGCGGGTCACCCTCAAGGTGTCGCCCTCACGCGGCAACTGCGATGACGCGGTCGAGCTCCGGCCGGGACGCCTTCGCGCCGGCGGCGACGTCGACATGGCTGTTGTCGCGTTGCACTCCTTGGCGGAGTAGGGCTTCTACCTGATGATCCGAGTGTTGGTCGGCCGTCGATGTGCGGCAGTAGCCGACGAGCATGTGCCGGAACCCATCGGCCGGACCGTTCATCGACGTTGATTCCCGAGGTAAGTTGCCGACACTGCCCGCCTGCGGGTTCGTGATCGTGCCCCCGGTGTCGGCAGACGGGTCGTCTGCCGACACTCGCGAGTCGATGCGGCCGGCCGGCAAGGAGACTTTGCGGTCAGGACTCCGCTGATGCTTGCCTCTCGTGGCCGCCCGGCCGGTCCTGACCATCTTGCTGCTCGGTGCGGTAGCGCCGCTGCTGTCAGGACGGCCGTCCAGTTTCCGTTCCGCGTAGCGCGAGATGGGCGACTTCACCTTGCGGGCGCTGACGCGAGACCGCCGGGCGGGCAACAGCGCAGACAGGACGCGGCGGCCGATTGCCCCGATGCCCTGCTCGAAGATTCCTTCCGCGCAGACCAGCAGGTCGCGGGACCCGCCCATGACCGACGAGGCTCGCGCCAAGCGCACCCAGACCCTTGCCGCCGCCGCGAAGGCCAAGTCCCAGGCCAAGACCGGCGCGGCAGAGAAGGCGATCCGCACCCTGGTCAAACGCGGTGAACTGATCACCTTCCAAGCCGTCCAGCGCGAGGCCGGCGTCTCCCACGCCTTCCTCTATAACCACCCCGACCTGCGAGGACGCATCGAACGACTCCGGGCCCAGGCCCGGCCCGTTCCCGCACCGGCGCCTGCGGCCAACGAGCAGAGTACTCTCATCCTCGCGCTGACCAGCCAGATCACCCGCCTGAAGAAGCAGCACCGCGAAGAAGTACAGGCTCTGCGAGACGCGCTCGAACAAGCCCACGGCGAGAATCTCGACCTTCGCCGCGAACTCGCCCGCCGCGGAGGAGTCGCAGCATCCCCTCAGTGACGGCCCACCCGATCAGCCAACCACGTGGCATGCTCACGGATTCGGGATAGATCATCGGGAAAACAGCTCTCCCATCCTTCGTCCAACCTCTTCCAAGCCACCGGCTGCCCGGCTTCCGGAACAAACGAGGCCGCTGCATCAACGACGGCGGCATACGACAGCCCGAGCGTGACCGGCAAGTCCGGGTGATAGGAGCGAACCGCAACCGCTGCCGGCTCAGGCAGCAGTTCCACCCGAAGGCCCGTCTCCTCGAAAAGCTCCCGGATGGCGCCCTCGCGCGGTGTCTCCCCGGCCTCGACCTTCCCGCCCGGAGGAACCCAACCCCGCCAACGGTGCTTCACCAACACCACCCGGGCAAGATTCTTGTCGAACACCCAGACCTCGGCTGCAAGAGGCTCCATCGGTCCCCGCCGGGCAGCAGTCAGCCACCGGCAGGCCCCGTCGAACTCGGCTATCGCCTGTTCAGCGTCGTTCACCGCCGCTTCGACGGCCCGCTCATCGACCACCTTCTGATTCATCGGGCCAACATACGAGGCTGCACTGACAACGCAGCCACGTCACATCAATCTCATGAAGGTCCCACCCAGCGGCAATATGCCGAATCTCGAACCGAACCCTCGATAACGCCGGGGACCGGAAAATCCCACTTCTGCGAAGCCCTCGGACAAGCCGCCGTCGATGCCGGGATGA
Organism: Streptomyces sp. NPDC048496; assembly: GCF_043200055.1. Taxonomy (NCBI): domain Bacteria; kingdom Bacillati; phylum Actinomycetota; class Actinomycetes; order Kitasatosporales; family Streptomycetaceae; genus Streptomyces; species Streptomyces sp. NPDC048496. The sequence goes on from NZ_JBICXB010000038.1 coordinate 36,027, forward strand.
CCGTCACCTGGTTCACCATCGAAGACCTCGGGGCCCTGGTCCGGCGTCACCGCGTCGACGACTCCGTGGCCAAAGCCGTCGCCCGCATCACCCGCACCGACTTGATCATCGTCGATATCGCCCTCCTACCGATCTCCCCGGACGCCGCAGAAGGCTTCTACCGCCTGGTCGATGCTGCCTACGAACGACGCAGTCTGGCCGTCAGCAGCAACCTCCACCCGGCCGGCTTCGACGAGATCATGCCCAAGACCCTCGCGACCGCGACCGTCGACCGGCTCCTTCACCACGCCCACGTCGTCATCACCCAGGGTGACAGCCACCGCCTCAACGAGGCCACCACCAAAGGCGGCGTCGTTCCCCTGAACTGGCCCCACTCACCGGGGAGAAAAGCTGTCCACCTAGGGATCTCTGACGTCCACCAGCGGGGAGACCAGTTGTCCGCCAGCGGGGAGATCGAACTGTCCCTTGACAAAGGCTCAGGTCTTGGACGGGCCAGGCAGCTAGGTACGGTGCACACATGCCCTCTGAGTCCTCGCCCAGTTGTCCCGAGTGTGACACGCCGATGCGGTCCGGCGGCTTCGTCCTGTTCCGGAGGGGTGGCGACGGCAAGCGAGTCTGCCCATTTCTGTGGCGGTGCCCAGGTCGGCACGCCTGGTGAAAGTGGGCGGACTGTCCCGACGATCCTCTAAAGCCGTGCCCGTACCCGCAGATGTTCCGATCCTGACATCGATGGCTGACATCAACAACGGCGTACAGCGGCACCCATGAGCGACCCGGCACGACAGTAGGACGGCCGGACGGGCGGCGAGCAGAGCGCCAGGGATCGAACTTAGACCGACCGGCACATGGGGGGCGGCGTCGGGGGGCTGGGCACGCACATCTGCCGCGTTTTCGTCAATCACCATGGCTCCGCCATGTCTCAATCCTCCGCCTTGCAGCTGCACGCACCCAGCCCCGCTCCTTCTCCCACCCCCCATGTGCCGGTCGGTCTTACAAAGCAGTGCCACACGCATCGCATGGTTCACGGCATCAACAAGTCGTATCGGCTTGACCACTTGTGAGGTGATAGGTCGCCTGCTCGTCCAGGAGGAGCGGAATCAGGTTCCGGGCCGACTGCCGCAACGGTACGTACGCTCCGTCACCGTCGGGCCGGGAGGTGACGCCGTGCAGGGCGAGTTCGTCCTTGACGTCGGCGAACTGGGCCGCGCTCAGGCGGTAGCCGCACGGCGGGTCCTGGAGGATCTCGACAGGTTCGGCCGGTTCGTTGTCCGCGCCCCCGAGGTAGACGGGACCGCGGTCGGCGTACCCGGCCGCGCGGGACGCGGCGCTGGCGGCGCGGATGGCACCGCGTCGTTCGTCGGCGAAGCGGAACAGACCGTCGAGCGCGACGAGTTGTGAGTCGACGCGACGCCGGCTGTTGAGGGCCGGGTCGGCCTTCTCGGCGTCGGTGAGCGCATCGACGCGGGACTCGATGAGCAGGCCCACCGCGTGCTTGATGCCCGAGGTGTTGCGCAGGATGCGCTCCTGCCCGTCGCCCGCCGTCTGCTTGATCGGGTCTCCGGTGACCGGGTCGGTCCAGATCCCGTAGAGACCGCTGCTGTAGCCGGCGTCCTTGGCGGTGGGCCGCACGTACTGTTCCGCGAGGGTCCGCGATTCGTTGTGCACCCGGTCGGTGGCGTTGAGGTTGCGGGGCCAGAGGACGAACAGGTCCTTGTCGTAGTACGGCGGGGTGGCACCGTACTCGTGCAGGTCGTAGATCACCTCCGGCTTCCGGTCGCGGATGACCGCTGCCATGGCGCGCGCCTCGGCGGTCTGCAGGGCGATGTGGTCGCGGTTGATGTCGACGCCGTCGGAATTGCCCCGGGTGTTCGCGGCGCGCCCGTCGGGGTTGGCGGTGGGCACCACGAGGACGTCGGTGTGCGAGAGGAAGGTGCGGGTCGCCCGGTCGTCTGCGTACGCGAGATCGCGAATGGTGGTCAGACACGCCTCGCGGCCGGACGGCTCGTTGCCGTGCTGACTGCAGATCAGCAGGACCGTGGTGGCCGCGGTGCGGTGGTTGCCGATGCGGACGAGCTGGAGCGGGCGGCCCTGTTTCGTCGTGCCGATCCGGTCGACGGAGACCCGGTCGCTGCCCCGGTCGACGGCGGCGAGGAAGGACTGCTCCTCGGGCTGGCCGGTCCAGTGGGCCCCGTTGCTGGTTTCGAAGCCGGTACGGGGCGGGGTGTGCGCGGCCTCGGCCGGCGCGGCGGCCAGGGGGACGGCCAGCGCCGTCGCGGCAACGGCGATGGCGAGGTTGCGGAGGAGCGGGATACGGGGCGTCATGAGCGGCTGCCTCCCGGGATGCGGTGTGCGGGACGCGGCGGTGCCACGCCTTCGGGACGGGATGCGTGGGGGGTGGCTGTCGCGTGCGCGGGGCCCGCGGTGGCGCGTACGAACGCTGCGGCGCCGCCGACGAACGGCAGCTTCGCGGACGTGCGGCCCAGATCGAGGGTGAGCGTGGGGGTGGAGGCCGGCGGGTCGATGAGGTCCTGGTCGGTGCCCGCGACGATCAGGGCGAGGCGGTGTCCGGCCGGCACCACGTGATCGCTCGCGGCCAGATCGACCGTGATCGTGTAGCGCTTGCCCGGGGTGAGCGGGCGGCCCTTGCCTGCGGAGGCGTACGTACCGAGGTCGGCCCAGCCGCGGCTGAAGACGGTCCGGTCGACCGCGGCGGTCCTGGCCGTTGTCTTCTTGAAGCAGGAGCTGTCGCCGGCCGTGCTCGCACCCCAGCAGGTGCGGTCGGTGAGGGTTGTGATGCCTTCGCCGGATGCGCCGTAGTCCCGGATGGTGTCGGGGCCGACATCGACGAGGACGGCCGAGAGATGGGCGGTCGAGGTGGTCGGGGTCGCGGTGACGGTCACCTTCGACGAGCCGGAGAGCCGCAGGTCGTGGGCGAGCGGCGCGGTGAGGAACCCGGCTTTGGCGCCCGTCGACCGGTCCAGGTCGGCGGCCCAGTCCGTCTCGCTCTGCTTCGGGTCGTCGGTGAACGTCTCGGTGGCGCCGGGCCGGGCGGTCCTCCGGGTGAGGGTGCCGACACCGGGTTCGGTGCCGGTGCCGGGGTGCACGGTGGTGGCGGCGGTGGTGCGCGGCGGCCAGACCTTGTCGGTGGACCACTCGTCGGGGTGGCGTTCGATGTCGGCCATCGGTGCGTGGTCGATGCCGTTGTCGTAACCGAGGAGGTAGTGGTCGAACCAGCGGTGCAGCGTGTCGACCCACTCGGCGCGCCGGTAGTCGAACGGGTCGACATGACCGGTCTGAGAGAGCCAGATCTTGCGCTCCACACCCTGCGCGGCAAGGGCGTCCCACCACTGGCCGAGGTGCTTGGTGCGGACGTTGAGGTCCTGCATCCCGTGCACGGCAAAGACGCTTGCCTTCACCTTGCGGGCGTCCTTCACGTAGTCGCGCTCGCTCCAGAGATTCGTCCAGTCGCCGGTACGGGGCGCCTCGTCGACGAGTTTCTGCTGCACGGCCGCGCAGCGCGCCCGCGCCCCGGGGCTCTCGACATAGTCGGAGAGCCATTCGGGACCACCGTCGTAGAGGGGGGCGCCCTGGGCGAAGTAGTAGTCGTACCAGGAGGAGATGGAACCGATCGGGACGATGGTCCGCAGCCCGTCGACGCCGGTCGCCGCCACACCGTTGGCGATGGTGCCGTCGTAGCTCTTGCCGATCATGCCGGTGCGGCCGTTGGACCAGCCTGCCGAGGTGCGTTCGGTGCCGGTGCGGGTGGTGTAGCCGCGGGCCCGGCCGTTCAGCCAGTCGATGACGGCTGTCGCCGACTGGATGTCGGAGCGGCCGCCGAGGTCGACGCAGCCGTCGGAGCGATTGGTACCGGCCAAATCCACGGCGACGAAGGCGTAGCCGCGCGGGACGAAGTAGTTGTCGTAGTAGAGCGGGAACTGGACGGGGTCGCCGTTGGCGTCGTACGTCTTCAACTGGCTCTCGTTGCCCCGCCCGCAGCACGAGTAGTAGGGGCTGGCGTCCATGATCACGGGTATCTTGCGGCCCTGTTGTGCGGGTTCGCGCGGCCGGACGATGTCGACGGCGACGCGGTCGCTCTTCCCGTTTCCGTCTCCGTCCAGGCCCGTGTCCACCCAGACGGACTCACGGACGGCGTTCCCGTACGAGTAGACGGGTCTGCTCTCCCGCGGGCTCGAGCCCTGTGCACCTGCCGGCGAGAGCAGGACGGTCATCAGGGCGGCCGAGGCCGCCACCACCAAGGATCTGTACGTCAAGCGGGTGCCCCGCGCACGTATCGGCATCTGCGGAAGGTACCCCGGTCAACTCCTGTGCGACAGAGGGCGATCGCACGCCGATGTGACGGAAGGACAGTCAAGGTGTCATGTCGGCCGAATGGCGATCGTGTGACAGGAGTGGCCATGGACACGACCAGACCGGGGAACGCTGAATAGAGTCGAAAGACCGGTCGGAAAGATCATCCGCCCCGAAGACTTGGAGCATTCGTGCACCGCAGACTCATCGTCCCGAGCGCACTCGCGGCCTTCCTGCTGCTGGCGGTCCCGGCATCGGCCGCCCAAGGCACCGCGGGCGCCCCGGGTATCGGCGACCCCTATTACCCGGCCAGTGGCAACGGCGGCTACGACGTGTCCCACTACGACCTGCGGCTGAAGTATCAGCCCGCGACCGATCTCCTGGAGGGCACGGCGACGATCCTCGCCACCCCCACCCAGGATCTCTCGCGCTTCGACCTCGACTTCGGGCTCGACGTCTCCGAGGTGCGGGTGAACGGGAAGACGGCGAAGTACGCGAAGAGCGGAACCCAGGAACTGGAGATCACGCCGGCCGGCACCCTGGCGAAGGGCCGGGCCCTCTCGGTGGTCGTGCGGTACGCCGGGAAGCCGTCCGAACTGAAGATCGGCGGCTGGACCGCCTGGGCCCGTACCCCGGACGGCGGTGTGGCCGCGCAGGAGCCCGAGTCGGCCGTGTGGTGGTTCCCCAGCAATGACCACCCGTTGGACAAGGCTACGTACGACGTGTCGGTGTCCGTCCCGGACGGGACCCAGGCGATCAGCAACGGCGTGCTGCAGTCGCAGAGTTCGAAACTCGGCTGGACGCGCTTCAACTGGCGCTCCAACAAGCCGCAGGCCACGTATCTGGCGACGCTCGCGATCGGCAAGTTCGACATCACCAGGGACACGACGGCGGACGGGCTGCCGGTCCTCAACGCGTACAGCAAGGACCTCGGCGACAACGACGGGGCGGCGCGCGCCAGCGTCGAGCGGACCACCGAGGTCGCCGAGTGGCTCACGGATGTCTTCGGTCCGTATCCGTTCAACGCCCTCGGCGGCTACGTGCCCAATGTGACCAGCGGTTTCGCTCTGGAGACGCAGACCCGGCCGTTCTACAGCCCGAAGCAGTTCGCCAATGGCGCGAATGTCTCGGTGGTCGTCCATGAGCTGGCGCACCAGTGGTACGGCGACAGCGTGTCCGTCGACGGCTGGAAGGACATCTGGATCAATGAGGGCTTCGCCCGGTACAGCCAGTGGCTGTGGTCGGAGAAGGAGGGCGAGGGAACGGCGCAGGAACTGGCGGACTACACGTACGCCCTCCATCCGGCGGACGACGCGTTCTGGACGGTGAAGCCGGGAGACCCGGGTCCGGACAACCAGTTCCACGGGGCCGTCTACGACCGTGGGGCGCTGGCCCTCCAGGCGCTGCGGAACAAACTGGGTGACGAGACCTTCTTCGCGCTGCTGAAGGGCTGGCCGGCCGAGCATGCCTACGGGAACGCGAAGGTGAGCGACTTCGTGACGTACGCGGAGCGGGTGTCGGGCACGCCGCTCGCCAGGTTCTTCGACACCTGGCTGTACCAGCCGTCGCGGCCGGAGGCTCCGGCGTGGGGCGCGGCACGGACCGCGCGGAGCGCCGGGCAGCCCGCCTCCTGGAAGAAGATCGCCGCGACGAACACGATCCACGACCGGGGCTGATCCTCAGGGGCCGCCGGCCCAGACCGCTCGCGGCCGGTTCCCGTGCGCACGAGCGGAGGCCTGACGGGCGGCACCGACCACGCCGCCCGTCCACTCCCGAGGACCTTCAGTGAGAAGCGCCCCGGACCGCCCTGCGGTGCTCCGCCCGCGCCTCGCGGGCGAACCGCAGATAGCGCAACCGCTCGGGAAGCACGGGCACCACGACCCGGACGACACCGCAGAACCGCCGCAGCTTCCGCTCCTGCGCGTCCGTCCACTCCAGTCCGATCGCCTCGCGCGCGTCCGGCGGCATCAGCCCGATGGTGATGAACCTACGGAACCGGGCCAGCGGCGGGAGCACAAGCGGCCACAGTGCCTTGAGCAGCAGTCTGACGGGCAGCGGGCCCCGGTCCGGCGGCGGTACCGGCCGGTCGGTGGCGACCAGCTCCTCGACGACGACGGTCGCCTCGATCTGGTCGGCGAGCATCTTGCGGTAGTACGGCCAGAACTCCTCGATCGACTGCGGCATGTCCCGGTCGTGGATGCCGAGGACCCGGCCGACCTGAAGCCATTCCCGGTACAGGGCCCGTTCCTGCGCCTCGGTGAGGGGGCGAACGAGATAGCGCGTGGCGTGCCGGTAGACGGGGAAGCCGGTGGCGTGCACCCATGCGTAGTTCTCCGGTGACAGCGCGTGATAGCGGCGCCCTCGGCTGTCCGCGCCCTGGATGGTGCGATGCAGCTTCCGCAGCCTGCGCCCCTCCTCGGCTGCTTCCTCGCCCCCGTACACCCAGAGGAGGAGCGAGCGCAGGGACCGCTCGCCGCGCCCCCACGGGTCCGTACGGAACACCGAGTGCTCGTCGACGCCCGCGCCGACCGCGGGGTGCGCGACCTGGAGGGTGAGGGCCGCGGGGAGCATCAGCAGGGCGCGGACGTCCCCGGCGAGGCTCCACAGCACTCCGCCGGGCGGCGGCGGATCGGGATACCGCTCCCGATCCCTGTCCCGGGGTGCTTCGCTGCTCATGCGGGTGCTCCCAGCGGTCGGTGGCGTGCGGGCCGGTGCCCGGCTGGTGTGTGTTCCAGTATGCGATCGTGGGCGAACCGGCGAGCGGCAGGGGCGGCGGGCCGGTGATCAGAAGGGCACGGGCTTCCGGAGTGCTCTCGGCCGCGGCGGCAGCGGTGTACGGGTCCCGACCCGGCCAGCGAGTCCGCGTGCACCATCGGCGGACTGGCCGCCAACAACTGCGCGGTCAAGGGATCCGACCGCCGCCGTTCGCCTTGCGGCGCACCGGTTTCCTCCCGGCGATCGGCAACACTGGATCCACGGATGTGCTCAGTTGTTTCCGCCGAGCCTCGGTAGCGTCCTCCCGTCTGTTCGCTGGTTGGCGTGCGCGGAGTCGGCGTGAGGTTCCGCGTCCGGGAACGGGGCAGCGAACGCGTCCGGGGGGCGGGCGGGAGGTCCCACACCCCTCGCGGGGGCGGCGCCTGCGCTCCCTGCTGAGCCCGCGGAGCGTCGCCGGCCAGGTGTTCCTTCTGCAGCTGGCGGTCGTGGTGTTGCTCGTCGCCGCGACGGTGGTGGCGCTGGCGGTGCAGGCCCGGCGCCAAGGCACGGAGAAGGCCCGCGACCGGACGCTTGCCGTCGCCGAAGCGTTCGCGAACTCCCCAGGGATCGTGGAGGCGCTGGACAGCCACGATCCGACCGCGGTGCTGCAGCCGCGCACCGAGAGGGCCCGGGAGCGGTCCGGCGTCGACAGCATCGTTATCATCAGCACGGACGGTATCCGATACACCCACCCCGACCCGCACAAGATCGGGAAACATGTCGTCAAGGCCGATCTCTACAAGCAGGCGGTGAGGGGCAAGACCCTCACGGACACCGAGGTGACCCCGCTGGGCCTCAGCGTGTTCGCGGAGGTCCCCGTCTTCAGGCCTGACGGCTCGGTTGCCGGCGAAGGTGAGGGCGAAGGCGTCACCGGCGCCACCTGTCTGTACGTGATCTACGATCCGGTCTCCGGGGTGTGCAACATCGCCCGCGCCGGTCACCCGGGTCCCGCCCTCATCCACCCCGATGGCACTGTCACCTTCCCCTATGTCCCCGTCTCCCCGCCTCTCGGGTCTGGGTGGCAGCCTCCCGTTCGAAACCGCCGCATTGCAGCTGCCGGAGGGCAGCCGACTGGTCCTCTACACCGACGGACTGATCGAGAATCGCCACCAGGACCTCGACGCCGGCCTGGGACTCCTCCGCGATGTCCTGTCCCACCCCGACCGCAGCCCGGAACAGATCTGCCAGGCGGTCTTCGACGCACTGACGCCCGAGCGCCCCAGCGACGACATCGCCCTGCTGGTCGCCCCGCACGCGGCTGCTGGACGCGGAACGGGTCGCCGACTGGGACGTTCCCTCCGACCCCGCAGCCGTCTCCCGGATGCGCGCCGACGTCACCGGCCGGCTGGAGACCTGGGGCCTGGACCAGGTGGCCTTCACCACCGAGCTGATCGTCAGCGAGCTGGTCACCAACGCCATCCGGTACGGCACCCAGCCCATCAGGCTCCGCCTGCTGCACGACCGCAACCAGCTGATCTGCGAGGTCGCCGACGGCTCCAGCACCTCCCCCCACCTGCGCCGGGCGGTCACCACCGACGAGAGCGGCCGCGGCCTGTTCCTCGTCGCCCAGTACGCCCAGCGCTGGGGCACCCGGTACGGCACGCGCGGCAAGGTCATCTGGACCGAACAACCCCTTCACGTCGCCGCAGCGGAAACCGGTGCAGGCCTCTGCGACAACCTGTTGGATCTTTGGCCTGACACAGAGCTGTGACGACGGCGTGTTCGGTGCGCAGGAGTCGCACACTCGCCCAGGTCCCGCAGCTGCTCTGTGCTCTTGTCGCGAAGACGCTGCTCGACTTCCCGCATCGACACAGCAGAGGAGTTGCATGCGATGCTGCCGGACGCTTTCACAACAGTGGTGAGACAGCAATACTGTTGAACCGGATTGATGCAACGGATGCGGCCGTGCCCACGTACAGCCGCGACCGAGGACAGCAGTGCCCAGCGGTCAGCAGCGAGGAGCAGACATGGCGACCGAAACCGAGGAGCCGACGCTCACCGTCGACGAGCTGGCGGCGCGCGCCGGAGTCACCGTACGCACCGTGCGTTTCTACAGCACGCGGGGGCTCCTGCCGCCGCCGGTGATCGGACCGCGCCGGATCGGTCGCTACGGGCACGAGCACCTCTCGCGGCTGGCGCTGATCGAGGAGCTTCAGCACCAGGGCATGACCCTGGCCGCGATCGAACGCTATCTGGAGCAGCTTCCGCCCGATCTGAGCGCGCACGACCTGGCCATCCACCGGGCGCTGGTGGCGTCCTGGGCGCCGGACTCGGCGGAGCACACGACCCGGGCGGAGCTGGAGCGGCGGGCGGGACGGGCGCTGACCGAAGGGGACATCGACCGGCTGGCCGCGATGGGCGTTCTGGATCGCGCGGAGGCGGCGGCCGGCAGCTACCGGGTCGACCCCGGGCTGCTGCGTCTCGGCGTCGAGCTGCTCGACGTACCGATCGCGCACGAGACGATACTCGCGGCCCGCACGGTGCTGCTGGAGCACACCCGTTCCGCCGCGCACGAGCTGACGCGGCTGTTCCGGGACGAGGTGTGGAATCCGTACCGGGAGCGGGAGTCGGACCCGGAGCAGGTGGCGGCGATGAAGTCGCTGTCGGCCCATATGCAGCCGATGGTGCTGCAGGCGCTGGTGACCGCGTTCCAGCGGTCGCTCAAGGAAGAGCTGCGGGCGGCCTTCACGGCGGAGTGAGCCCCGCCGCGGACAGGGGCTCACTGCCGGTGGACGGTCCGTTATGAGGCGTCCTCCCACAGCTTGGTGCTGTGGGCGTCGATGAGCGCGCCGATCCGTTCGAGGAAGACGTCGGCGGGTTGCGGGTCGAGGCGGTGTCCGTCGCGCAGCCGTACGGCGACGAGGTCGTCGACGGCTTCCTTCGCTCCGATCACCGCTTGATACGGCACCAGGCGGTCCTCCCGGATGCGGGCGCCCAGGGTGCCGCGTTCCGGCCCGGCGATCTCGGCCCGCAGCCCGCGCTCGGTGCAGCGCGCGGCCAGCGCGACGGCGTTCGGCAGTTCCGCCTCGGAGATCGGCAGGATCGCCAGCTGGGTCGGGGCGAGCCAGGCCGGAAACGCGCCGCCGTGTTGTTCGATGAGATGGGCGACGGCCCGCTCCACGCTGCCGATGATGCTGCGGTGGACCATGACCGGCCGGTGTTTCGCACCGTCCGCGCCGATGTAGTGCAGGTCGAACTGCTCGGGCTGGTGGAAGTCGACCTGGACGGTGGACAGGGTGGATTCCCTGCCCGCACCATCGGTGACCTGGACGTCGATCTTCGGGCCGTAGAACGCGGCCTCGCCCTCCGCCGAGTCGTACGGCAGGCCGGAGCGGTCGAGTACCTCGGTGAGCAGGGCGGTGGACCGCTGCCACTTCTCGGGCGCGGCCACGTACTTGCCGCCGGGGCCGGGGAGGGAGAGCCGGTAGCGGGCCGGGCGGATGCCCAGCGCCTCGTACGCGCTGCGGATCATCTCCAGGGCGTCCCGTGCCTCGCCGGCGACCTGCTCCAGGGTGCAGAAGATGTGCGCGTCGTTCAGCTGGATGGCGCGGACGCGGGTCAGCCCGCCGAGCACGCCGGAGAGTTCGGAGCGGTACATGCCGCCCAGTTCGGCCATGCGCAGCGGCAGCTCGCGGTAGCTGTGGGAGCGGGAGCGGTAGATCACCGCGTGGTGGGGGCAGAGACTCGGCCGCAGGACGACCTGTTCCGAGCCCAGGTCCATCGGCGGGAACATGTCGTCGCTGTAGTGCGACCAGTGCCCGGAGATCTCGTACAGCTCCCGCTTGCCCAGTACCGGCGAGTACACATGGCGGTAGCCGGCCCGCCGCTCGGCGGCGCGGATGTACTCCTCCAGGGTATGCCGCACGGTCGCCCCGTCGGGCAGCCAGTAGGGAAGTCCCGCGCCGATCAGCGGGTCGGTGTCGAAAAGGCCCAGCTCGCGGCCGAGCTTGCGGTGGTCGTGCATGGCGGTCTCCTCGTGGTCATCGGGCGAGTGACCACAAGCCGAAGCCCCGGGGCACTCGCCCCGGGGCTTCGGACTGAGACATCGGTCAGCGCGCCGGGACACTCTCCGGCGTCGTCGTCATCGCAGCGCGCTTCATGGCGCTGACGCTAGCAGGGTGTCCCGCTGTCCACCCGGTTTTTTCCGCCCGGAGGGTGCGGATGGCGCAGCCTCCGGCCGGTACGTGGTCCGCGGGGGGCGCCGGTCAGTCGTGGAAGGTCTCGCCCTTCTCGGCCTTCTCCACCAGCAGCGCGGGCGGCAGGAACCGGTCGCCGTACTTCTCGGCGAGTTCCCGGGCGCGCGCCACGAAGCCGGGCAGGCCGCCCTCGTACCCGTTGATGTACTGGAGCACGCCTCCGGTCCACGGCGGGAAGCCGATGCCCATGATGGAGCCGATGTTGGCGTCGGCGACCGAGATGAGGACGTTCTCCTCCAGGCAGTGGACGCTGTCCAGTGCCTCGGAGAAGAGCATCCGCTCCTTCATGTCCTCGAACGGGACATCGGCATCCGTCCTGGTGAAGTGCGTGCGCAGCCCCGGCCACAGCCCGGCCCGCTTGCCGTCCTCGTCGTAGTCGTAGAAGCCCGCGCCGCCGCTGCGTCCGGTGCGTCCGAACTCGTCGACCATCCGGTCGATGACCGCGTCCGCGGGGTGCCCGGCCCAGGTGCCGCCCGCCTCCTCGACCGCGCGCTTCGTCTCGTTGCGGATCTTGCGCGGCAGGGTCAGCGTCAGCTCGTCCATCAGCGAGAGGACCTTGGCCGGGTAGCCGGACTGCGCCGCGGCCTGCTCGACCGACGCGGGCTCGACGCCCTCGCCGACCATGGCGACGCCCTCGTTGATGAACTGGCCGATGACGCGCGAGGTGAAGAAGCCGCGCGAGTCGTTGACGACGATCGGCGTCTTCTGGATCCGGCGGACCAGGTCGAAGGCGCGTGCCAGTGCCTCGTCGCCGGTCTGCTCGCCCTTGATGATCTCGACCAGCGGCATCTTGTCGACGGGCGAGAAGAAGTGCAGGCCGATGAAGTCGGCGGGGCGCGTGACGCCCTTGGCGAGGACCGTGATCGGCAGGGTCGAGGTGTTGGAGCAGAGCAGCGCGTCGGGCTCGATGATCTCCTGGATCTCCTGGAACACCTTGTGCTTGAGCGCGGTGTCCTCGAAGACCGCCTCGATGACGGCGTCGCAGCCCGCCAGATCGGCCGGGTCGCCGGTCGCAGTGATGCGGGCCAGCAGTTCGTCGCGCTTCGCCTCGGTCGTGCGGCCCCGGGAGAGCGCCTTGGCGAGGAGCTTCTCGCTGTATGCCTTGCCCTTGGCGGCCGCCTCCGTGGAGACGTCCTTGAGGACGACGTCGATGCCGGCGCGGGCGCAGGAGTACGCGATCCCGGCGCCCATCATCCCGGCGCCGAGGACGGCGACCTTGGTGACCTGGCGCTCCGCGATGCCCTTGGGGCGGTTGGCGCCGGAGTTGACGGCCTGGAGGTCGAAGAAGAACGCCTGGATCATGTTCTTCGAGATCTGGCCGGTGACGAGCTCGGTGAAGTACCGGGCCTCGATGGTCAGCGCGGTCTCGAAGTCGACCTGGGAGCCCTCGACGGCGGTGGCCAGGATGTTGCGGGGCGCGGGCATGGGGGCGCCCGCGAGCTGCTTCTTCAGGTTGGCCGGGAAGGCGGGCAGGTTGGCCGCGAACTTCGGGTTCGACGGGGTGCCGCCGGGGATCCGGTAGCCCTTGACGTCCCAGGGCTGCTGGGACTCGGGGTGGGCGTCGATGAAGGCGCGGGCCTTGTCGAGCATCTCTTCGGGCGTGGCCGCCACCTCGTGGACGAGGCCGTTCTCCAGGGCGCGCTTCGGGGTGTACTGGGTGCCCTGGAGGAGGACCTTCAGCAGCGCGTCGGCGACGCCCATGAGGCGTACGGTGCGGGTGACGCCGCCGCCCGCGGGCAGCAGGCCGAGGGTGACCTCGGGCAGGCCGATGCGGGAGCCGGGCGCGTCGAGGGCGACGCGGTGGTGGGAGGCGAGCGCGATCTCGTAACCGCCGCCGAGGGCCGCGCCGTTGATGGCGGCGACTACGGGGATGCCGAGGGTCTCGATGCGGCGCAGCGAGTTCTTGATGGCGGTCCCGACGTCGAAGGCGTCCTGGGCGTTCTCGGGACCGACCTTGATCATGTCCTTGAGGTCGCCGCCCGCGAAGAAGGTCTTCTTGGCGGAGGTGAAGATGATGCCGCGGATGGAGTCCTTCTCGGCTTCCGCGCGGTCGGCGATGGCCGCGATGGAGTCCTTGAAGGCCTGGTTCATCGTGTTGGCGGACTGGTTGGGGTCGTCGAGTACGAGGGTGACGACGCCGGTCTCGTCCTGTTCCCAGCGGATGGTCGTGCTCTCGGTCATTGCTGTGTTCTCCGTAAGCAAGGGGTGGCCGGGGACGGTCAGAGACGCTCGATGACGGTGGCGATGCCCATGCCGCCGCCGACGCAGAGGGTGGCGAGGCCGTACCGCTTGTCCTGACGCTCCAGTTCGTCGATGAGCGTGCCGAGGATCATCGCGCCGGTGGCGCCGAGCGGGTGGCCGAGCGCGATGGCGCCGCCGTTGACGTTGATCTTGTCGAGGGAGAGCCCCATGTCCCGGGCGAAGCGCAGCACGACACCGGCGAACGCCTCATTGATCTCGACGAGGTCGATGTCATCGATGGTGAGTCCGGCCTTGGCGAGGGCCTTGCGGGTGGCGGGCGCGGGGCCGGTCAGCATGATCGTCGGCTCGGAGCCGGAGACCGCGGCGGAGACGATCCGGGCACGCGGCGTGAGTCCGTACCGCTCGCCGGTCTCCTTGTTGCCGATGGCGACGAGAGCGGCGCCGTCCACGATGCCGGAGGAGTTGCCCGCGTGGTGGACGTGGTCGATCTTCTCGACCCAGTGGTACTTCTGCAGCGCCACGGCGTCGAAGCCGCCCAGCTCGCCGATGGTGGCGAACGAGGGCTTCAGCGCGGCCAGCGAGTCGGCGGTGGTGCCGGGGCGCATGTGCTCGTCGTGGTCGAGGACGACAAGGCCGTTGCGGTCCTTGACCGGGACGACGGAGCGCGCGAAGCGGCCGTCCTTCCAGGCCTCGGCGGCCCGCTCCTGGGAGAGCGCGGCGAACTCGTCGACGTCGCGGCGCGAGAAGCCCTCGATGGTGGCGATGAGGTCGGCGCCGACACCCTGCGGGGCGAAGCCGGTCTCGTAGCTGGTCATCGGGTCCATCGCCCAGGCGCCGCCGTCGGAGCCCATCGGCACCCGGGACATCGACTCGACACCGCCCGCGAGGATCAGATCCTCCCAGCCCGAACGGACCTTCGCGGCAGCCAGGTTGACAGCTTCCAGACCGGAGGCACAGAACCGGTTCTCCTGGACGCCCGCCACCGAGTCCGGGAGTCCGGCGGCGATGGCGGCGATCCGGGCGATGTCGGAGCCCTGGTCGCCGAGCGGGCTGACCACGCCGAGGACGATGTCGTCGATGGCGGCCGGGTCCAGGCCCGGGAAGCGGCTGCGCATTTCGTGGATGAGGCCGACGACGAGGTCGATCGGCTTGGTGCCGTGCAGGGCGCCATTGGCCTTGCCGCGGCCGCGCGGGGTGCGGATCGCGTCGTAGACAAACGCTTCGGTACTCAAGACAGCAGCCTTTCGAGGGTGGTCGATCGTCAGGGGTCAGGCAAGCAGCGAGCGGCCGATGATCTCCTTCATGATCTCGGTCGTACCGCCGTAGATGGTCTGGATGCGGCCGTCGGTGAACGCCCTGGCGACCCGGTATTCCGTCATGTAGCCGTAGCCGCCGTGGAGCTGGAGGCAGCGGTCGGCGACGCGCTTCTGCAGTTCGGTGGCCCACCACTTGGCCATCGACGCGTGCACGGCGTCGAGCTTCCCGTCCGAGTGGTCGACGATGCACCGGTCGAGGAAGGCCCGGGTCACGGTGCACTCGGTGGCCATCTCGGCGATCTCGAAGCGGATGTGCTGGAGCTTGGAGAGCGGCCGCCCGAAGGCCTCGCGCTCCTTCACGTACTGGGTGGTGATCTCCAGGAGGTACTCGGCGGCGGCGATGCCGGCGACCGCTATGCCCATCCGCTCCTGCGCCAGATTGGTCATCAGGTGGATGAACGCGCCGTCGCGCTCACCGAGCAGGTTCTCCTTGGGGACGCGGACGTCGTTGAAGAACAGCTCGGCCGTGTCCTGGGACTTCTGGCCGATCTTGTCGAGGTTGCGGCCCCGCTCGAAGCCGTCCGCACCGCGTTCGACGACGATCAGCGAGAGCCCCTTCGCGCCGCCCTCCGCGGTGGTCTTCGCCACGACGATCACCAGGTCGGCGAGGATGCCGTTGGAGATGAACGTCTTGGAGCCGTTGATCAGCCAGTGGTCGCCCCTGTCCTCGGCGGTGGTGCGGATGCCCTGGAGGTCGGAGCCGGCGCCGGGTTCGGTCATCGCGATGGCGGTGATGATCTCGCCGCTGCAGAAGCCGGGCAGCCAGCGCCGCTTCTGCTCCTCGGTGGCAAGGCCGGTGAGGTAGGGGCCGATGACGTCGTTGTGCAGGCCGAGCGCGAGCCCGGGGGTGCCGGCCCGGGTGAACTCCTCGGCGAGGACGGCGCTGTAGCGGAAGTCGGTGGTGCCGCCGCCCCCGTACTCCTCGGGCACGGCGAAACCGAGCAGTCCCTGTCGGCCGGCCGCGAGCCAGGCCTCGCGCGAGACGATGCCGTCCTTCTCCCACTGCTCGTAGTGCGGAAGGACTTCCTTGGTCAGGAAGGTCCGGACGGTCTCGCGGAACGCGTCGTGCTCCTCGGTGAAGATCTGCCGCTGCACTGCGGGCCCCCTAGAGCCAGTTCTTGACGGTGGAGATCAGCCGGGCCGGGTCGGGACCGGCCGGGATGACGTTGAGCATGGTGACGCCGGAGGCCTCGCGCGGGTCGCCCGCGTAGTTCAGCGGCAGGGAGAGTTCCATCAGTCGGTGGGGTCCTTCCGGGGCCGGTGGATGCACGGTACGTCCCAGTCCCGGGCGACGCCCTCGGTGTCCGCGCCGGGCCGCGCGGGTCCGCTGCGCACGGAGACGGGGGTGGCGGAGAAGCGGGGTGCGGGGGCGGGCTGGGTCAGGCCGCTGTGTTCGACGAAGGTGGAACGGGCCGCGAGGTGCGGGTGGTGCGGGGCCTCGCGGAGCGACAGGACCGGGGCCACACACGCGTCCGTGGCTTCGAAGACCTCGGTCCACTCCGCGCGCGTCCGGGTCCTGAACCGGTCGGCGACGACCCTGCGCAGCTCCTCCCAGCGGGTGAAATCCCTGCGGTCCGGGGCCCGGTCCTCGATGCCGAGGAGCTTGATGAACTCGTCGTAGAACTGCTGCTCCAGCGGGCCGACCGCCATGTACTGGCCGTCGGAGGTCTCGTACGACCCGTAGAACGGGCAGCCGCCGTCCAGGAGGTTGGAGCCGCGCCGGTCCTGCCAGCCGCCGGCTGCCAGCATCCCGTGGATCATCGTGGCGAGATGGGCGGCGCCGTCGACGATCGCCGCGTCCACGACCTGGCCCGCGCCGCCGGGAGTGCGGGCGTACTGGAGGGCGGCGAGGACGCCGACGACGAGGTAGAGCGAGCCGCCCGCGTAGTCGCCGACCAGATTGGCGGGGACGGTGGGCGGCTCGCCGGGCTTGCCGATCATGGCGAGGGTGCCGGTGAGGGCGATGTACGCGATGTCGTGCCCGGCCCGTTCGGCGAGCGGCCCGTCCTGGCCCCAGCCGGTCATCCGCCCGTACACGAGCCGCGGGTTGCGTGCCAGGCAGGCGTCGGGGCCGACGCCGAGGCGCTCGGCGACGCCCGGCCGGTAGCCCTCGATCAGGATGTCGGCGCGTTCGACCAGGTCCAGGACGCGGTCCGGGCCGTCCTCGGCCTTGAGGTCGACGAGCACCGAGCGTTTGTTGCGGTTGGTGAGGTCGTACGCGGGGTCGATGCCGAGCCCCGCGCCGCCGGGCCGGTCGACCCTGACGACGTCGGCGCCGAGGTCGGCCAGCAGCATCGCGGCGAACGGGCCGGGGCCGATGCCCGCCAGCTCGACCACGCGCACACCCGCCAGCGGGCCGTGCTCTGTCGTTGCCATCGAACCCCCAGCGGTGTGACACAACTGATGTAACAGCGACGATGCTAAGAATGCTCCGCGCTCCGCACAACCCTTTTGGCCGAGCAAGCGCTTAGTTGTTGCTTGAGGATCCTCCCCCACGAGCGCCGCCCACCTGTACACCGCCACGAACCCCTCCGCTAACCTCTGCCTGCTACATCGGCGCCGGCCCCTGCGGAGGCACTCGTGAACAGGCAGAACGGGGCGCAACGCCCCTATGACATAGTCCTCTTCGGCGCCACCGGCTTCGTGGGTGTCCTCACCGCCGAATATCTCGCCGCCCACGCACCCGACGGCTGCCGCTGGGCGCTGGCCGGCCGCAGCCCGGCCAAGCTGCAGAAGCTGCGCGAACGCCTGGCCGCCATCGATCCGCGCTGCGCGGACCTTCCGCTGGTGCATGCCGACGCCGACGACCCCGGTTCACTGCGCGTACTCGCCGAATCGGCCCACGTGGTGGCCACCACCGTGGGCCCCTACGTCTGGTACGGCGAGCAACTGGTCGCCGCCTGCGCGGAGGCAGGGACGGACTACACGGACCTGGCCGGCGAGGCGGAGTTCGTGGACCTGATGTTTCTGGAGCACGATGCGCGGGCCCGCGAGACCGGGGCGCGGCTCGTGCACGCCTGCGGCTTCGATTCCGTACCGCACGACCTCGGCGTCTACTTCACCGTCCAGCAGCTGCCGCGGGACGTGCCGCTGACCATCGACGGGTTCGTCCGCAGCAACGCCGTCTTCTCCGGCGGTACGTTCGCCTCGGCGCTCACCGCGATGGGTCGCGGCCCGCAGATGCTGCGCGCCGCGCAGGAGCGCCGGCTGCACGAACCGCGCCTGGTCGGACGCCGCGCCCGCGCCCGCTTCGGCACCCCGCACTTCAGCGCCGAGACCGGCACCTGGGCGCTGCCCCTGCCGACTCTGGACCCGCAGGTCATCGAGCGCTCGGCGCGGGCGCTCGCGCGGTACGGCCCCGACTTCCGCTACCGCCACTTCGCCTCGGTGAAGACGCTGCCGATGGCGCTGGGTGGCACGGCCGCGATCGGCGCCCTCGTGGGCGCCGCGCAGCTGCCCGCCGCGCGCAGCTGGCTGATGGACCGGTACGAGCCGGGTGAGGGCCCGGACGCGGAGCGCCGGAAGCGGAGCTGGTTCACGGTGCGGTTCGTCGGGGAAGGCGGCGGACGCCGGATCTTCACCGAGGTCTCCGGCGGCGACCCCGGCTACGACGAGACGGCGAAGATCCTCGCCCAGTCCGCGCTCTGCCTCGCCCTCGACGAACTCCCGCCGACATCCGGGCAGGTCACCACGGCCGTCGCGATGGGCGACGCACTGCTGGAGCGGCTCCGCGGGGCCGGGCTGCGCTTCCGGGTCGCGGCGACGCGCTGAGCGGATTCGCGCCGGGACGGCCGCGGTCGGCGGGCCGTCCCGGCGTCAGAACATCCAGGACGCGAGCGTGCAGATCATCGAGACCGTCCAGACGACCCCGGCAAGGACACCGAGAGTCATCCCTATGGCGACGCGCCGCTGGGCGACGTAGACGGTTCCGGCACGTGTGGACGTTCGATGATCGGTCATACGCACCAGCGTGCCGTTCATGATCGGCAAGTGGTATCCGTACACATACTCAGATACTCGGACGCGGGCGTACTCGGACACGGGCTCCGTCGGACGCTCAGGCGGTCGCCTCCCGGAGGACCCGCCCGCAGAGTGCGTCGGCCCTGCGGGTGGTCTCCGGCTGGCGGAAGTCCCTGGCCAGCAGGAGTGTGTGCGCGCAGGCGTTGTCCAGACCGGTCCGGTGGCCGACGGACACGTACACCGGCTTGGTGCCGTCCTGGGTGCGCAGCGCCCGGCCCACCTCCTCGTCCCCGTCGACGAGCGGGGAGAAGTCGCCGCGCCGGGGACCCGGCTGTTCGTACGTGAAGGTGAACGGGTTCTTGGCGACGCCGATGACCGGCAGCCCGGTGAGGACGCCGAGGTGGCTGGCGAGCCCGAACCGGCGCGGGTGCGCCCTGCCGTAGCCGTCGCAGACGACGAGGCCGGGGTCGACCGGGAGGGATTCCAGCGCGGCCAGCACGGTCGGTATCTCCCGGAAGGCGAGCAGCCCCGGGACGTACGGGAAGGTCACCCGGCCGGTGGCGGTGGCCTCGGCGACGACGTCGAGGGTGGCCGCGTCGAGCACGACCGCCGCCGCCACGACGAGGTCGCGCTCGTCGTCGTAGGCGACGTCCACACCGGTCACCCGTCCGGTGCCGGGCGGCGGTCCCGGCTCGTCCAGCACCACGCGGGCGCGGAGAGTGTCCTGGATGGCGCGGGCTTCGGCTGCGTCGGCCGGCGTGCGGAGCGTCGTCATAGTGCCTTCCAGCTTAGAAGTCCCGTCCAGTCCTCCCTCGATGAGCCTGGTTGCAGTGCCCTCCCGGCCAGCTCTGCCGGTCACGGCACTAGTTCATCCGGGCGATCCGCCCCTTCTCCCCCGCCGCCCAGCAGCCGCCGTCCTGCGTGCAGTCCACGGTGTCGTACGAACCCGTGTCGACGGTGCGCCAGGTGCGGCCACCGTCCGTCGTCAGGTCCGTCCCGGTCGGCCCGACGGCGAGTGCCGTGGAGCGGGTGTGCGGGACCCAGGAGACGCCGGAACGGTAGGCGGTCGGCGGGGTGGTGGACCGCTGCCAGGTCCGGCCTCCGTCGCCCGTGACGGCCGCGGCGTCCGGAGAGGCCTGGCCGGCACGGTAGTCGCCGCCGACGGCAATGCCGTGCGTACGGTCGCGGAAGGCGAGACCGAAGACGCCGCGGGCCGGGTCCCCGGCCGGGATCGTCGATTCGGTGGCCGTCCAGGTCAGCCCCCGGTCGGCGGAGTGCAGCACCCGTGCGGTGGCCGCCCCGCCGGTCGCCAGCCAGACGTCCTTCGGCCCCGAGCTGACCAGGCACTGGCCGCTGGCGGCGAAGCCCGCCTCGCCCGCCTGGGCGGCCGGCATGCCCGCTGTGGGCAGTACGTTCCAGCTGCGGCCGCCGTCCGCGGTGGACAGGATCCGGTACCTGCCGTCGACCGGATCGCTCATGGCGAGCCCGTGGCGGCTGTCGAAGAAGGTGAGGCAGTCGTAGAAGGCACGGGCATCGGTATTGCGGAAGGACTCGGTCCACGTCGCTCCACCGTCGTCCGTACGGAACACCCGCGACGCCTCGCCCTCACCGATGGCCAGCGCCACCGCACGCCGCGCGTCGAACGCCTCGATGTCACGGAATTCCAGTGCCGCCTCCGCCGCTCCCGCCGGCGACACGTCGCGCCAGTGACGGCCGCCGTCGGAGGTGCGCAGCACCGTTCCCTTCGAGCCCGCGGCCCAGGCGGTGCGCCGGCTGACGGCGGAGAGGCCGCGGAAGCGGGCGTCGGTTCCCGTCTCCGTGAGTGTCCAGCCTGTCCGGTCGCCGGGTCCGTGCCGCTCCCCCGGCGCTGCCTGCGCTGCCGGCGTGACAAGTGCCGCGGTCAGCGCCGCCCCGCACAGTCCCCATGCCATCAGTCGTGTCGTCTTCCCCTTGGGCCTCATGGCGCAGGAAGCTAGCCCACGGGCACTACGCCGTCCAGAGTGCGCCGCCGCCGCGCGGGCACGCGCATCGAAGGGAGTGCGGTGCGGTGCGGTGACGCAGCTCACTCCCTCGCCCGAGCACGGATCGGGAAGTTCCGTCGTCTCTGCCAGTGCCGGGAACCGTTCATCTGGCCGCAAGAGGGAGCAGGTCTTGTCCACCGTTATCGAGCAGTCCGTGCAGGCCCGCATGGTCGCATCCGCGCCGCGGATGGAGACCCTTCCCGCCACCTTGCAGTACGACTGCAGGGATCCGTTCGCCGTGCGCATGGCTTTCCCTGCCCCGGCAACCCTGGAGGGCACCGAGGTGTCCTGGGAGTTCTCCCGCGAACTGCTGGCGGCAGGAATGGAAGGAGCGGCCGGGGTCGGGGACGTACGGATCAGGCCGTTCGGCTACGACCGTACGGTCCTGGAGTTCCATGCCGCCGAGGGCATCGCCATGGTGCATGTCCACACCGCGGAGCTGCGTCGCTTCCTCGGGCGCGCCGAGGAACTGGTCCCGTCGGGGCAGGAGCACCGGTTCCTGGATCTCGACCGGAGTCTGACGGACCTGCTCGGCGGAGCGTGCTGAGCCCGGTCAGTCCTTCCTTGCCGATGGCCAACGGCTCGCACAGCCCGGGGGCGGCTTCGCGGCCGCCCAACGCGTCGGCGCCGCACGGGGTCCGCACCCGGTACGCCCCCGGGATCCGGCGGCACCGCGAGCATCCTCAGGGCCCTGCCCGTCCAGCGACCTGTCATCGTCCGGCCCCCCGATCCGCCGCACGCACCGGTGCGGCCGGGATCAACGTAAATCGTTTGCCGGGCACAAGGTCCCGTCGTACCGTTTGTGACGTCCTTGTTGTCGTCGGATCGGAGAAGGACGTTGCTCGTCTGAGGTCGTGAGACACCGCGTTGCGCGCCGTGTCCGGACAGTGCATGCCCGTTCAGGGCTGTCATGTCTGTCATGTCTGCGCGCCCGAGTGTGACCTCAGCTCTTCGAGCCGTCCTCCGCGACCGGGGCTCCTCCTTGGCCATGTCCGTGGAACGCCCGTGACCGGTGTCTCGCCCGTTGCCCCCCTGCCCTTCCTCGCAACCGGGAGATCCGTATGTCTACCCCCATGACTCATATCGCCTGTTCGTCGCTCTCCTTCTCCTGGCCCGACGGCAGTGAGGTCTTCGACGACTTCCAGCTGGCCGTGGGCCCCGGCAGGACCGGTCTCATCGGCCTCAACGGCTGTGGAAAGTCCACCCTGTTGCGGCTGATCGCGGGTGAACTCACCCCCACCGAGGGCCGCATCCGGACCCGGGGCGAGATCGGGTATCTCCCGCAGAATCTGGTCCTGGACACGGCGCTGCGGGTCGATGCGGCCCTGGGCATCGCCGGTACCCGGGCCGCTCTGCACGCCATCGAGGCGGGTGACGTCGGCGAGGAGCAGTTCGCGGCCGTCGGCGACGACTGGGACGTGGAGGAGCGCGCCCGCGCGACGCTCGATCAGCTCGGCCTCGGTCACATCGGGCTCGACCGCACGATCGGCGAGATGTCGGGCGGCGAGTGCGTGCTGCTGCGCCTGGCCGCGCTGTTGCTGGCCCGCCCCGGGGTGCTGCTGCTCGACGAGCCCACGAACAATCTGGATCTGTACGCGCGCAGGCGGCTGTACGAGGCGGTCGACGCGTGGACGGGTGTCCTGGTCGTCGTCAGCCATGACCGTGAACTCCTGGAGCGGGTCGACCAGATCGCGGATCTGCGGGACGGGTCGGTCACCTGGTACGGCGGGAATCTCTCGGAGTACGAGGAGGCGCTCGCCGTCGAGCAGGAGGCGGCCGAGCGCATGGTGCGGGTCGCGGAGGCCGACGTGCAGCGACAGAAGCGTGACCTGGCGGACGCCCAGGTCAAGTTGGCTCGGCGCAAGCGCTACGGACAGAAGATGTCGGACAACAAGCGCGAGCCGAAGATCGTCATGGGCAACCGCAAGCGGGCCGCCCAGGAGTCGGCCGGCA
This sequence comes from Streptomyces sp. NPDC048496, assembly GCF_043200055.1. Lineage (NCBI taxonomy): Bacteria > Bacillati > Actinomycetota > Actinomycetes > Kitasatosporales > Streptomycetaceae > Streptomyces > Streptomyces sp. NPDC048496. The sequence goes on from NZ_JBICXB010000038.1 coordinate 58,737, forward strand.
AGCATCGGCTCATGCACGCCGGGAAGCTGGCGGAGGCGAAGGAGCGCCTCGACGACGCTGTCGAGGCGGTGCGGGACGATGACGAGATCAGGGTCGAGCTGCCGCACACCAAGGTGCATCCGGGTCGCGGTGTGCTCGTACTGCGCGATCTGGAACTCGCGTACGGGGCACGGGTGAACGGCGGGTTCGAGCTGCGGGGCCCCGAGCGAATCGCACTGGTGGGCCGCAATGGAGCGGGCAAGACAACGCTGTTGCGGACCGTTGCCGGTGAGCTGGCACCGGTGTCCGGCGAGGCGACACCCCAATTGCCGCTGGGCTTTCTGCCGCAGCGTCTGGATGTGCTCGACGACGGACTGAGCGTGGTGGAGAACGTGGCGCGATTCGCACCGAATGCCACGGACAATCGGATCAGGGCGAGGCTGGCGCACTTCCTGTTCAAAGGGGCTCGGGCGGACCGGCCCGTGAGGACACTGTCGGGCGGGGAACGATTCCGTGCGGCACTGGCGGCGCTGCTGCTGGCCGAACCGGCACCGCAGCTGCTGATGCTGGACGAGCCGACGAACAATCTGGACATGGCGAGCGTACGCCGGCTGACGGCGGCTCTGGAGTCGTACGAGGGAGCGCTGATCGTGGCGAGCCACGATGTGCCGTTCCTGGATTCGCTCGGCATCACGCGCTGGCTGCTGCTGGACGGCGAACTGCGTGACACCACGGCCGAGGCGGTGGCGACGGAGCTCTGAGAGCCTGTCGGGCGACCTCTGATCGGGCGGTCACGGCGTGGCACGCACGCTTCCGGCGTTGCCGAAATGCCCTAGTAGCTCCGCTACGAGGCCATCCCGGCGCCTTGGAATCGCACGCACCACGCCGCGTCCGCTCTCCGATCGAAGGTCACCCGACAGGCTCTGAGCCGTGGGGGGTGTGGGGGGACTGCGGCCGGGGCCATCGGTGGAACAAGGCCCAGCTCTTGCAGCCGCCGGCCGCAGTCGGTGCGGGAGCGAACCCCAGCCCCCACCCCACCCTGTGAGTCGACCGCGGCGGCGAGCAGCCCTATGCTCTCGCTGCGGCGCTCGCGGCATCCCTCGGACTTCTCGGCCGATCCGCGGGACGGTCGCCGGTCGTGGAGGATGATCCGCAGCGCATCGAACTGCCAGTGGACCCGGAGCGGCATGTCCGGGTCCGGCGTGGCCCGGCGCCGCAGCGACTCGGCTCGATACGGTGCAGCTCGACTCCTCGCACGTCCCGAAACTGCTTGATACCGATATACAACTGCGCCGCTACCGGGAATTGCTGGAGCGCCTGCGGACACTTGCTCCACCGGTCCAGGAGTCGCGCGACTTCATCCGCTGCGGGGCCAAGGTGGCCGGCCCGCACCCGTCCCGAAACCCTACGGAGGGAACTACCCGTGCCCAGCAGAAAAGCCCTGGTCCGTCGCCCCGACCCGCGTCTCGCCGAGGGTCTCGTCACCCATGTCGAGCGCACCCCCGTCGATGTCCGCCTCGCGGTCGAGCAGTGGGAGCGGTATGTCGCCGTCCTCGGCGAGTACGGATGGGAGACGGTCGAGGCGAAGCCGGCGGACGGATACCCGGACAGCGTGTTCGTCGAGGACACCGTGGTGATGTTCCGGAACGTGGCGCTCATCGCCCGGTCCGGCGCGGAGTCCCGCCGTGGCGAGACTGCGGCCGTGGAGGAGGCACTGGCCGGGCTCGGCTGCTCGGTGAACCGGGTGAGGGAGCCGGGCACGCTGGACGGCGGCGACGTCCTGAAGATCGGCGACACGGTCTTTGTCGGGCGCGGCGGCCGGACGAACGCGGAGGGGGTGCGGCAGCTCAGATCCGCGTTCGAGCCGCTGGGCGCCCGTGTCGTAGCCGTGCCGCTGACCAAGGTGCTGCACCTGAAGTCCGCGGTGACGGCTCTGCCGGACGGCACAGTCGTCGGGTATCCACCCCTGGTTGACGAGCCGTCGCTTTTTGGCCGTTTCCTGCCGGTTCCGGAGGAGGCGGGCTCGCACGTGGTGCTGCTCGGTGGCGGGAATCTGCTGATGGCCGCGAGTGCACCGAAGACCGCCGAGTTGTTCGCGGGGATCGGGTATCACCCTGTATCAGTAGATATCAGCGAGTTCGAGAAACTGGAAGGCTGCGTGACCTGTCTTTCCGTACGCTTGCGTGACCTGCAGACATAACGGTACGTAGTCGGACTTCGCGCGGGCGGGGTTGGCGATGGCCTTACTCCCGCTTTAACCTACGGTCTCGTAACCTACGAAGCCGTAGGTACTTCTCCCGTCCCCAGGAGCCCCCCGTGACGATCACCTCTCCCCACCTCGGCAGTTCAAAGGCGTGGACCGACGCCCAACTGCTGTACGCCCTGGAGGAGGTGGTGGAGAAGGAGCTCAACCGCCATCTCAAGGTCGCCAAGGACTGGATGCCCCACGAGTACGTCCCCTTCTCGGACGGCCGGAATTTCCCCGGCGTCTTCGAGGACGGTGAGGCATGGCAGGCCGACCAGTCCAAGGTCACCGACATCGGCAAGATCGCACTGGTCGTGAACCTGCTGACCGAGGACAACCTCCCCAGCTACCACCACGAGATCGCCACCCTGTTCGGCCGTGACGGCGCCTGGGGCACCTGGGTGCACCGCTGGACCGCCGAGGAGGGCCGGCACGGCATCGTGATGCGCGACTACCTGCTCACCTCGCGCGCCGTCGACCCGGACAAGCTGGAGCAGTTCCGCATGGCGCACATGGCGGAGGGATTCGAGTCCGACAACCGACACTCGATGCTGCACTCCGTGGCGTACGTCGCCTTCCAGGAACTCGCGACCCGCGTCTCGCACCGCAACACCGGTCACCAGTCGGGCGACCCGGTCTGCGACCGCATGCTGGCCCGGATCGCCACCGACGAGAACCTGCACATGGTCTTCTACCGCAACCTGCTCGGCGCGGCCTTCGAACTCGCCCCGGACCTGACGATGCAGGCCGTGCGTGAGGTCGTGGTCAACTTCCGGATGCCCGGTCACGGCATGCCCGGCTTCGAGCGGTCCGCAGCGCAGATGGCGATCGGCGAGATCTACAACATGCGGATCCACCACGACGACGTGATCCAGCCCGTCCTCCGCTACCTGAAGGTCCTGGACATCGACGGGCTCGGCCCGGACGGACTGAAGGCGCAGGAGGAGCTGGGGCTCTACATGGGCGGACTGGACCGCGAGGCGGCCAAGTTCGACGAGAAGCTGGCCGCGCGCAAGGCGCGGATGGCCGCCCGCGCGAACGGCTGACCCGCCGCTCTCGCGGAGGCCTGGGCCCCAGGCCTCCGCGAAACGCCTGACCCACAACCCGCACAGCACCCGACGGCCCACGAGCGCGCTCGCTCGTGGGCCGTCGTCTCTGTGTGACGCGGCATCACGCACATCGGGACCGCAACGCAGACACGGGACCGCACATCGAGCAGCACGGCATCCGCGGTGACGAGCGAGACCTCGTCCGACGGTCGGTAACCGCCGCGTGAAAGGCGCCGCGGCAGCCGGTCGACAGAGCCCGGATCAGCCGGTCCCGCTCGCAGGACCCGGCCCTGCCCCGGCCCGGTTCGACGAGGAACGCCTCGGGCACCGTGTCGGCCGGACGACAGCAGCAGGACCGGCGCAAGGCCCCTCCCGGAGCCGACGACTATGCCGCCGTCCGGATCACCGTCACCGCAGTCGACGACCACCGGCAACCCGCGTTCAGCATCCTCGCCGGCGTGGACCGCACCTGGAACGACGACGCCGAGAAGCGGGCCCTCGCCGCACGCGCCGCCACCCTCCACAACCTGGCCGGCGGCGACCGGACGGCTTGAGCGGATCATCTGATCGGCTTGCCCGCCACCACGCTGTAGCTGCTGCCCGCGTCAGCCGAATCGACGCGCTTCCGCGTCCACATGCACACCACGGAGCCCGCGCCCGGGTGCAACGTCCGCGGCAGCACCCGCGCCGGGCTTCTCGGATGCCCCGTGCCGGCGGAGTTGGCCGCGCAGTGGTCATACGCCGGCTCGAAGTGCCCTCCCGCAATCCGTGTGGCGCAGTGGGTGCGTACGCGGACGATTCCGTCCGCGTACCCGGCCATGTCGTCGACCACACACGTCATTCGCGGTCCTGTCACATTCCGCCGGGCTGCCTCGTCGCCTCGACGCTGGACATCAGCTTCGACGTCCGCGGCGGATTGTTGATCCGTCAGGTTCATCACTGGGCGGCGCTGATCTTCATCGCGGCCTTGTTCGTGCACATGTTCCGACACTTCTTCACCGGATCGTTCCGCAAACCGCGCGAGATCAACTGGCTCTTCGGGTTCCTCCTGCTGGTGCTGGCGATGCTCAACGGCTTCGCCGGGTACTCGCTCCCCGACGACCTGCTCTCCGGCACCGGTCTGCGCATCGCTGACGGCGTTGTCCTCGCGATTCCCGTGGTCGGGACCTATCTCCAATTCTTCTTCTTCGGCGGGCAGTTCCCGGGCGACGACGCCATCCCGCGGCTGTTCACCGTGCACGTCCTGCTGGTGCCCGCCCTCATGGTCGGTCTGGTGACGGTCCACCTCATCTACCTCTGATCTTGGCCAGTGCTCCGCCCTTCAGGGCGGGGGTGAAGGCCATCCTTGGCCCGGAGGCGCGCAGCGCCGGAGTGCTCTTCGTCT
>NZ_JBICXB010000039.1:0-55476 GCF_043200055.1 Streptomyces sp. NPDC048496
GCAGGGGGGACCCTGTGGGAGAGTAGGACGCCGCCGAACAATTATTCCGGGAAAGCCCCGCACCTCTGGTGCGGGGCTTTTCTGCGTTCACGGACAGGTGACAACCGCAGCTCCTCATGGTGAGTGAGTGGTGTGGTTGGCACGGAGTGTTGGATCAGAGCCGGCCGGTTCCCTTGAGGGCCAGGTAGGCATCGGCGAGAGCCGGTGCGAGATGGTCCGGGGTGGCGTCGACAACCACCACGCCATGGCGCTGGAGCTGCTCCGCAGTGCGCTGCCGCTGAGCTTTGGCCTGGGCCGCGGCTGCCGCCTCGTAGACAGCGTCCACCGTGCCCCGGGCCTCGGCCATCTGCTCGATGTGCGGGTCGGCCACGGCAGCCACCAGCACCGTGTGGCGCTGAGTCAACTGGGGGAGGACGGGGAGCAGACCCTCCTCGATCGGAGCCGCGTCCAGGCTGGTGAGGAGCACGAGCAGAGAGCGACGAGGGGCGCTTGTCAGGGCAGCGGCGCTGAGTCCTCGGGCGTCCGTTTCCACCAATTCAGGTTCGAGCGGTGCCATTGCAGTGACCATGGCCGACAGGACTTCACCCGCGGCGCGTCCCTGGACCTGGGCGCGGATGCGGCGGTCATACGCGAGCAGGTCCACACGGTCGCCGGCGCGTGTAGCGAGCGCGGTGAGGAGCAGCGTCGCGTCCATTGCAGCATCGAGGCGGGGCACATCACCGACTCGGCCTGCCGAGGTGCGGCCGGTATCAAGGACGATGAGGATGTGGCGGTCCCGCTCGGGGCGCCACGTACGGACTGCGACGGCCGATTGCCGTGCCGTAGCCCGCCAGTCGATGGAACGGGTGTCGTCTCCGGGGACATAGGCGCGGAGGCTGTCGAACTCCGTGCCTTCGCCGCGGGTGAGGACGCTGGTGCGCCCGTCCAGTTCACGGAGCCTGGCGAGGCGGGACGGCAAGTGCTTGCGGCTGGTGAACGGCGGCAGTACGCGCACCGTCCACGGAACTTGATGACTTCCCTGCCGGGCTGCCAGGCCCAGTGGCCCGTACGAGCGTACGGTGATGCGTTCGGCTCGGCGGTCGCCGCGGCGGGTGGGACGCAGGCGCGTGGTGAGGCGGCGGCGTTCACCTGCCGGGATGTCCAGCCTGTGGCGGGACGCCGCCTGTTCCGTACCTGTGAACCAGCTGCTGGGCGGCCAGGCATCGCGGAGATGCGCGCGCAGGCGCCGACGCGACGCGTTGGTCACGGTCAGTTGCACTTCCGCACCATCACCGAGCCGAACGGTTGTGTCACCGGATCGGGTGAACTGGAGCGTTCGCACTGGCGCGGCCAGAGCGTAGTCGCACAGAATTGCTAGAGAGAGCGGGGCGTTGATCGCGAGCATGCCCGTCCAGCTCGGGGCAAGGAAGCCTACAGGGAGTGACCCCAAGGCGGCGAGCAGCGCTGTTCGTCCGGTGAGGGCCACGGTCACTGCCTCATCGGGGTACGGGGACGTGGGCGAGGACCGCGGTGATGACGGAGTCAGGGGTGACTCCTTCCATCTCCGCCTCAGGGCGCAGGTGGATGCGATGGCGGAGCGTGGGGAGTGCCAGGGCTTTCACGTCGTCCGGGATGACGTAGTCACGGCCGGTCAACCAGGCCCAGGCGCGGGCCGTGGAGAGCAAGGCAGTAGCACCTCGGGGGGAGACCCCGAGAGAGAGCGAGGGGGATTCACGCGTGGCACGACAGATATCGACGACGTAGCCGGCGATCTCGGGGGACACCGTGGTCTTGGCGACCGCGGCGCGGGCGGATTCCAGATCGGCAGGGCCTGCGACGGGGCGTACACCTGCTGAGACCAGGTCGCGGGGGTTGAAGCCGTCGGCATGGCGGGTCAGGACATTGATCTCCTCGTCACGCGACGGCAGTGGCACCGTCAGCTTGAGAAGGAAGCGATCCAGCTGGGCCTCGGGGAGGGGGTACGTGCCCTCGTACTCGACGGGATTCTGAGTGGCCGCGACCAGGAAGGGGTCCGGCAGGAGACGGGGGGTTCCGTCGACGGTGACCTGGCGCTCCTCCATCGCTTCCAGGAGCGATGACTGCGTTTTCGGGGGAGTGCGGTTGATCTCGTCGGCCAGGAGGAGGTTGGTGAAGACCGGGCCTGGCTGGAAGGAGAACTCAGCTGTACGGGCGTCGTAGACCAGAGAGCCGGTGACGTCGCTCGGCATCAGGTCGGGGGTGAACTGGACGCGCTTGGTATCGAGCTCGAGTGAGGCGGCGAGGGCGCGGACCAGCAGGGTCTTGGCCACACCGGGAACGCCTTCCAGGAGGACGTGGCCTCGGCAGAGCAGCGCGACGACGAGGCCGGTGACGGCGGGGTCCTGGCCGACCACGGCCTTGGCGATCTCGGAGCGCAGGGCTTCCAGGGATGCGCGGGCTGCGTCGTCGTTCCCGACGGTCTCGGTTGTCCCGGCGGGCACTGGGGGCGGGGCGCTCATGAAGTGCGTACCTCTCTTTCGAGGATGTCGAGTTGGTCTGCCAGACGGACAAGGGCGGCGTCATCGGCCGGAGCCGTGCCGAACAGCACGGCGTCGAGGCCGCCTTCGATGGTGCTGAGGCGTGCGGAGACGGCGGGAAGAAGCACCGCGGGGGAGTGAGCATTGCGGGGTGAGACCCCGAGGAGCGGGGCGATGCGGGTGCGAGTGGAGGAGCGCAACGAGGAGGCGGCCCGGTCGCGGGCGTTCGCCTTGCGGTAGAGGCGGGCGCGGCCCTCGGTGGATTCGGAGGCGCGAATGGCCACGGGCAGCCGTTCGGTGACCAGGGGGCCCAGACGACGGGCGCGCCAGATGGCGGCGAGCACGGCGGCGACTGCGAGTTGCAGAGTGCCCCACAGCCAGCCCGACGGGATCAGGTCGGCGAAGCTGCGGTCGATGCCGGCCTCGTCACGGCCTGTGCTGTCGCCACTGTCTCCGCCCTTCCCGGCGGTGGAGGGATCAGCGAGCGAGGGGAGGTACCAGACCAGATGTGGGCGGGAGCCGAGAAGTTGCAGGGCCAGGGAGGCGTTGCCCTGGCTGTCGAGACGGCTGTTGTAGAGGAAGTCCGCGGAGCCGAGAACGGTGGTGTCGCCGGAGGCCTGCTCCTGGACCACGAGCAGGGTGGGGAGACCCCCGCTGGGGTAGCAGGCGAGGCTTTCGAGGCCGTCCGCGGTGTAGCGGAAGCCTCCAGTGTCGGCGGTTCCCGCGCTGTGGGCTGCGGGCAGCAAGCACTGCGGTGCATGAGGGGCAACCGGTCCGGTGGACGTCGTGCGGACCCCGGGGACCAGTGTGTCCACGGACGGGGGACCTGGCGCGAGGAGGACGGTGCGGCCGGCCGAGTCGGAGGTCGCGGCGCGGAGCTTGCGCTGCTGGCCCGGTGTCAGCAGATCGGGAGTGGTGACGAGCAGGGTCGTGTCCGGGCCGACCGCGGTGGTGGCCTCCTCGAGTGTGGTGGCCACCTGTACGGAGACGCCGCGGTCCTTGAGGAGTTCGGCGACGGCCCGGCTTCCGTGCTGATCGGCCGAGCGGGGGTCGAGTCGGCCGTGCTGGGCACCGGAGTGTGCAGTGGCCAGGACGATTCCGGCTGCTATGAGAAGGAGAAGAGCAAGCAGCAGGCCGCGGGTGCGGGTCCAGACCTGGCGCGGGGTGGGGGAGACCGAGGTAGGGGGCGCGGCGGAGGTGGCAGTGGGCGCGGTCATTCGGCCGCTCCCTGGGCCGGGGCGGTCAGCAGGGGCTTGGCGTTTTCGAGGTCGAGGTCAAGGTCCCGCACCGTCAGATACGCCTGCCGGTCGGTGTTCCGGCCGCCGTACGTGATGGCGTCGAACTCCCGGGCGGCGGCGCGGAGGGGCAGCGCGTGCGCCGGCAGCGAGTGGCCTGCCTCGGTGGCGGCCTCGTCGGCGGTGCGGCCGGGGCGGGGGTCGAGCAGGGCGCGTTCCTCCAGCGAGCGGACGATGGCGCGCATGCGTTCCTGGACGGCCTCGTCCCAGCGGTGGGCGGCAGCGTATGTCTCGGCGGCGGTCCGGTGTTCGGCGGCGCTGCGGGGGCCGTCGTCGAACAGGGCGTCGGCGGGGCGGGCGGTGCGTTGCGGGGTGCCCAGCCGCCACCAGAGGGCGGCGGCCAGACCGATGACGACCAGCACGAGGACGATCAGCCCGAGCGGTCCGCCGGGTGCGGTGTTCGAGGCTGCTGAGAAGAGATCGCCGAGCCACGTCCAGAGGCGGTCGAGACCGCGCTGGAGGAGGTTCGGGTCGTTCTCGTGGTACATCGGTTTGGACAGTTCGTGCCTCGCCGCCTCGCGGGCGGGCACGCGTGGAGTGTCCACCGGTATGTCGCTGCTCGCGTGGATCAGCAGTCGTGCTGTTGTCGCGCCCCCCGCCCCCGACACGGCATCAGCTCCTGGTGTCGTAGCCGGGCAGGCCTGCGGCCCGGGCGAGTTCGAGGTCGAGTGCCTCGCGACGGATGCGCTGGTCCACGTAGAGCAGGGCCATCACACCGGCGGAGAGTGGGTAGGTGATCGTCGAGATGATCACCTTGCCGATACCGGAGATGATCAGGAACGGCCAGCCGAAGTCGGTGGGCTTCCCGGTGAGGAACGCTCCCATCCCGTCGCCGTCCATGATGATCGCGATGATGCCGAACGGCATCGCGATCATCATGGTCACGATGAGTGTCAGCAGCCAGGTGAGGATCAGGATGCCGAACGTCCGCCACCAGGCGCCGCGTACCAGTTTCGCGGAGCGGCGCATCGAGACGGTGATCGACTGCCGCTCCAGCATCAGTGCCGGCGAGGCGAGGCAGAAGCGGACCATCAGCCAGATGATGACGGCGGTGGCTGCCAGGAATCCGAGGAGGGCGAGAGCGACGCCGGCGGTGGAGCCGATCAGCACGCCCGGGAGCACGCCCACCGCCATGATGGCGGCGGTCATCAGGGTCAGGAGCAGGGTCAGGCCGAGCAGCTGAAGGAGGCGCGGTCGGGCCTCGGTCCACGCTTCGGAGAGCGTGACGGAACGGCCCACCACCGAGCGGCTGATCACGATGGTGAGCACGGAGGTGGTGAAGAGCGTCGCGATCAGGGTGACGAGCGTCGACGGCGCGCTGTAGATCAGGCTCGACTGCACGGAGTCGGCGGCCTGGCGGAGTGCCTCCGCGCCGGTTGCGTTCGGGTCGACCGAGGCGGGTTCCGGCAGCAGATAGCGCTGCACGAGGACGATCGCGACCTGGGCGATGACGGAGACGGTGAGGGTGATGCCGAGAACCGTGCGCCAGTGGGCGCGCATCGTGGACACCGCACCGTCGAGGATCTCTCCGACGCCGAGCGGGCGGAGCGGGATGACCCCGGGCTTCGCGGCAGCGGGCGGCTGAGCCCAGCCGACTGCCTGCGGCCTGCCGCCCCAGCCGGGGGCGGGTGGCGGTGCGCCGGGGCCCTTGCCGGAGGGGCCCGGCGGGGACCACTGCCCTGCCGGCGGTTGCATGGAAGACCAGTTTCCCGCAGGGCCGCTGCCGTCGATGGGCGCGGAAGGCCGGGGGACGCCCGCCTCCTGGCCGTCGGAGGGGGCGGATCCGGGCGAGGCCCAGCCCGGAGTGTCATTCATTCTCGCTCCTTCACGGTCCTGTCCGCTCATCGGGGCGGCAGGTTGGCAGCCATCGTGCCACGCGTTGCTCCGGTACGGGCCGGGTGCTCCATCACCGTCCTACCTTCATGTGTGGGCGGCTCAGCGTGCAGACTGGGCGGATGGCTGATCAGGACGCGCAATCGCCGGTGGGCATCGAGCCTTCGGCGCTTCCCTCCATCCGCTGGGCCGAGCCCCCGGAAGGTCCCGCAGTGGCGGTTCTCGACCAGACGCGGTTGCCCGCCGAGGAGGCCGAGCTGCTGTGTACGGATGTGCCGGCACTGGTGCGGGCCATTCAGACGCTGGCCGTGCGCGGGGCACCGCTGCTGGGCATTGCGGGGGCTTACGGGGTCGCTCTGGCCGCGGCCCGGGGCGATGACATGGCAGAGGCGTCTGGGCTGTTGGAGCGGGCGCGGCCCACCGCGGTGAACCTCGGGTACGGGGTGCGGCGCGCGGCGCGGGCGTACTGGGCGGCGCTGGACAAGGGCGAGGATGCGCAGCGGGTGGCCTCGGTGGCCTTGGCGGAGGCCGAGGCGCTGCACCGGGAGGATGCCGAGGCCAGCCGGCGCATGGCGCAGTACGGGCTCGCGCTCCTCGAAGAGCTGCTGCCCGGTGGCGGGCATCAGCTTCTGACCCACTGCAATTCGGGGGCGCTCGTCTCGGGCGGTGAGGGCACGGCTTTTGCTGTGGCGCTCGGGGCGCACCGGGCGGGACGGTTGCGACGACTCTGGGTGGACGAGACGCGGCCGCTGCTTCAGGGGGCCCGGCTGACCGCGTACGAGGCGGCGCGCCACGGGATGGCGTACAGCTTGCTCACGGACAATGCCGCGGGTTCGCTGTTCGCCGCGGGGGAGGTGGATGCCGTGCTCATCGGGGCTGATCGCATTGCTGCGGACGGGTCCGTGGCCAACAAGGTCGGGAGTTATCCGCTGGCGGTGCTTGCCAAATACCACCGCGTGCCGTTCATTGTGGTGGCGCCGACCACAACCGTGGATCTGCAGACCCCGGACGGGGCATCGGTCATCGTGGAGCAGCGCCCCGGGTGGGAAGTGACGGAGCTCACATCGTCCCGGATCGGGGCGGGTGGGGAAGCGGGCGGACTGCCTGTCGCACCGCTGGGAACCCAGGCGTACAACCCCGCATTCGACATCACGCCGCCGGAACTGATCACGGCGATCGTCACGGAGGAGGGTGCAGTTTCCCCGGTCACGGGGGTCGGACTGGCAGAGCTGTGTGCCAGATCATCGCAGGTAACGATTAGCTAATGGGATGATGTCGATTATGAAGGGACGCGTCCTTGTCGTCGACGACGACACCGCACTGGCCGAGATGCTCGGGATTGTGCTGCGTGGTGAAGGGTTCGAGCCGTCGTTCGTAGCGGACGGCGACAAGGCACTTGCCGCATTTCGAGAGGCCAAGCCGGACCTGGTCCTGCTCGATCTCATGCTGCCCGGACGGGACGGCATCGAGGTCTGCAGGTTGATCAGGGCCGAGTCGGGTGTGCCGATCGTCATGCTCACTGCCAAGAGCGACACCGTCGATGTGGTGGTGGGCCTGGAGTCAGGGGCCGACGACTACATCGTCAAGCCGTTCAAACCTAAGGAGTTGGTTGCCCGGATCAGGGCACGTCTGCGCAGGTCCGAGGAGCCGGCACCGGAACAGCTGACCATCGGGGACCTGGTCATCGATGTGGCCGGTCACTCGGTGAAGCGGGACGGGCAGTCGATCGCCCTGACCCCGCTGGAGTTCGACCTGCTGGTCGCGCTCGCCCGCAAGCCGTGGCAGGTCTTCACCCGTGAGGTGCTGCTCGAGCAGGTGTGGGGATACCGCCACGCCGCCGACACCCGGCTGGTGAATGTGCATGTCCAGCGGCTGCGTTCCAAGGTCGAGAAGGACCCGGAACGGCCGGAGATCGTGGTGACCGTCCGAGGCGTCGGCTACAAGGCCGGACCGAGCTGACGTGTCCCTGGGTAGCGCTGCCCCGAAGCCCGGGGAGCCGGGAGTCCGTACGGGGCGGGCTACCGGTTCCGGACACAGGACGTCCACGTTCGGACGTCTTCTGCAGGGCGGCCGGTTGTTCCACGACCGGGCGCCCGGCGGTCCTGTGCCGCGACTGCTGATGCGCTGGGTGCGGCGTCCGCTGCTGCCCGCCGTCCGGCTGTGGCGGCGCAACCTGCAGCTGCGGGTCGTCGCGGGCACGCTGCTCATGTCTCTCGGTGTCGTGCTGCTGCTCGGCCTGGTCGTGATCGGGCAGGTCCGCAACGGCCTGCTCGACGCGAAGGGCAAGGCTGCCCAGACGCAGGCCGCCGGCGGTTTCGCGGCGGCCCAGGACAAGGCGAATGCTCCGCTCGCCCCCGATGGGCAGGACGGTGACGCCGGGGACGGCGCGACCGCCAACAACTCGTGGCGGACGGAGCTCGTCGACCAGCTCGCCAGCGGTGGCAAGAACGCCTTCAACGTGGTGGCGCTCAGCGCCGACGAGGGCAGCCGTGCGCCGCGCGGCTCGGGCAGTGTCGAAGCGGCCAGCATTCCGCAGAGCCTGCGGGAGGCGGTGGACAAGGGGCCCGGCGCGTTCCAGACGTACTCCGTGATCCGGTATGCGAACGGGCAGGAGTCGCAGCCCGGGCTTGTCGTCGGCAAGCGTCTCTACGACATCGACCACAACCCGTACCAGCTCTACTACCTCTTCCCGCTGACGCAGGAGGAGAAGTCTCTCACCCTGGTCAAGGGCACGCTGGCGACCGCAGGACTGTTCGTGGTCGTGCTGCTCGGCGCCATCGCCTGGTTCGTGGTGCGGCAGGTCGTCACCCCCGTACGGATGGCTGCGGGGATCGCCGAGCGGCTCTCCGCAGGCAGGCTCCAGGAGCGCATGAAGGTCACCGGCGAGGACGACATCGCCCGGCTCGGTGAGGCCTTCAACAAGATGGCCCAGAACCTTCAGCTGAAGATCCAGCAGCTGGAGGAGCTCTCCCGGATGCAGCGACGCTTCGTCTCGGACGTCTCGCACGAGCTGCGGACGCCGCTCACGACCGTCCGGATGGCCGCCGATGTCATCCATGAGGCACGCGTCGACTTCGATCCGGTGACCGCGCGCTCCGCTGAACTGCTCGGCGATCAGCTCGACCGGTTCGAGTCGCTGCTCTCCGACCTGCTGGAGATCAGCCGGTTCGATGCGGGTGCCGCGGCGCTGGAGGCCGAACCGATCGACCTGCGGCAGGTCGTCCGGCGCGTGATCGGCGGCGCCGAGCCGCTCGCCGACCGCAAGGGCACCCGGATCCGGGTGGTCGGCGACGAGCAGCCGGTGATCGCGGAGGCCGACGCGCGGCGGGTCGAGCGCGTGCTGCGCAATCTGGTCGTCAATGCCGTCGAGCACGGTGAGGGCCGGGATGTCGTGGTGCGCATGGGGGTGGCCGGAGGCGCGGTCGCGGTCGCAGTCCGGGACTACGGCGTGGGACTCAAGCCCGGCGAGGCGACCCGGGTCTTCAACCGGTTCTGGCGTGCCGACCCCGCGCGGGCACGGACGACCGGCGGCACCGGTCTCGGACTGTCGATCGCCGTCGAGGACGCCCGGCTGCACGGCGGCTGGCTGCAGGCATGGGGCGAGCCGGGCGGCGGTTCGCAGTTCCGGCTGACGCTGCCGCGTACGGCGGACGAGCCGCTGCGCGGCTCCCCGATACCGCTGGAGCCCGAGGACTCGCGACGCAACCGGGAGAACCGGGAGCTGCCCACGGACGTCGGTACGACCGGGAGCGAGCACCGGCTCACGACGGTGTCGACCCAGCCGGGCAGCCCGGACCGTTCGCCGCTGCCCGTACCCGCGCGTGCCCCCGCGGCGCCCCGGACGGCGCCGGCGTCGGTGAATCCGGCCGCCCTGCCGGGCAACGGCGCCCGTGTGGTCGCCCGCCCCGCCGAGAACCGGCCGGGCGACACCATCGACTCTGCTGCGCAGGACCCGGAGCGGGAGGACACGACTCGTGGGAGCTGACCGTCGTGAGGGCGGCCGTGGACGTGCGGTGGGGATGATCGCTCTGCTGGGATGCGGCGTCGTGCTGCTGTCGGCGTGCGGCTCGATGCCCGTCACCGGGGACATCAAGTCGGTCGACGCCTCGCAGCCCGGTGAATCCCAGGTACAGGTGTACGCGGTGGCGCCCCGCGAAAACGCCACTCCGGGTGAGGTGGTCGACGGCTTCCTGGAGTCCATGACCAGTGACGACCCCGGCTTCCGGACGACCCGGAAGTACCTGACGAAGGAGGCGTCGCGCACCTGGAAGCCGAGCGCGTTCACCACGGTGCTCTCCAAGGCGCCGAACCGGAGCGAGCACCCGGTCCGCGACAGCGACCGGAGCAGCACGGAGCTCACCTTCACGCTGACCGGCGAGAAGGTGGCGACGGTCGACGCGCAGAGCGCCTACCAGCCCGTCGCGCCGACGGGCTTCAACCGGAGCCTGCACATGGTGCGGCAGAACGGCAGCAAGGAGTGGCGTATCGACTTCGTGCCGGACGGCCTGCTGCTCGGTCAGTCCGACTTCAAGCGGCTCTACCGCTCCGTCAACAAGTACTACTTCGCCACCGGGTCGGCGGCAGGTCAGTCGACGCTGGTCGCCGACCCTGTCTATGTGCGCAACCGGACGGATCCGATCACGGGGATGGACACCGTGACACAGACGGTCCGCAGTCTCGTCGAGGGACCGACCAACTGGCTGCGGCCGGTGGTCGATTCCCGCTTCCCCATCGGTACGGTCCTGCGCAAGGGCGTCACCGCGCTGGCGCCCGACGACCGCAGCGTACTGAAGGTTCCGCTCAACAAGAAGGCGGACGGAGTCGGGCAGCGCTCCTGCCGCATGATGGCCTCTCAGGTGCTGTACACCGTGCGCGATCTGACGTCCGCCCGGGTCGAGCAGGTCGAGCTGCAGCGGTCCGACGGTTCGTCGCTCTGTGTCCTGGGTTCGGACCAGGCGGAGGAGTTCGCTCCGGACGGTTCCTCGGGTGGCCCCGACAGCCAGTACTTCGTCGATGACAAGGGGCATGTCCAGCGCATCCCCGGGAGCACCAAAGGCAGCGGTGATCCGGAGCCGGTGGCCGGCCCGCTCGGTGACGGACCGGAGCCGATGAGCACGGTCGGCGTGGCCCGCGACGAGCAGCTGGCGGCGGCGGTCTCGCGGAACAGCGCGTCTCTGTACGTCGCCTCCGTCGTTTCGGGCGGCGAGCTTCCCGGGCCCGCCGTGACCAGCGAGGCGAAGAAGCCGGAGGACCGGTTGTCGGCGCCGAGTTGGGACGGGCGGGGTGATCTCTGGGTGGCGGACCGGAATCCGGATGATCGCCGCCTGTTGCGGCTGCCCGGCGGTACGGGCGAGCCGTCGAACGTCGCGGTGCCGGACCTGGGCGGCGCGCGGATCGAGGCGCTGCGGCTGTCGGCGGACGGTGTCCGGATCGCGTTGCTGCTGACCGAGGACGGCCACACCACGCTGAAGATCGGCCGGATCGAGCGCCAGGGGGGTCCGGACACCCGGCAGGGCGTCTCCGTCGTGGAGCTGCGGAAGGCCGCGCCGCAGCTGGCGGACGTGACCGCGATGTCCTGGTCGGGCCGGAGCCGCCTCGTGGTGGTCGGCAAGGAGCAGGGCGGCGTACAGCAGGTGCGCTATGTCCAGGTGGACGGTTCGGCACCGGCGTCGGGTGTGCTGCCCGGGGCGAATCAGGTGTCGTCGGTCGCGGCGGCGGACGACGAGCAGCTGCCGCTGATGGCGGACACCGAGGACGACGGGATAGTGAAGCTGTCGCCGGGGGACAACTGGCAGACGGTGCTCAAGAAGGGCTCGTCGCTGGTCTATCCGGGTTGAGCTCCGGTCCGGGGAGTCCCCGGACCAACGGTGCCGGGTGCCCGGGACCAACCCTGATCGCGCGGTGACGGGCGCTCCCTTTCGTCCGGTTCGGCTGCGTTTTCCACAGGGGTGGCCAGGTTCGTGCTGCGGGCGCACAGTGGTGTCATGCGGGGGTGGTGGCGGGAGATCGCCGGGCTGATCCTGCCTGTGGCCTGCAGTGGCTGCGGCGGACCGCGGGCGGAGCTGTGTGAGGACTGCCGGGCGGCGCTTCACGGAGCGGTGCCGCGACGGGTGAGGCCCGTGCCGGAGCCGGCCGGGCTGCCGGTGGTGCATGCGGCCGCGGCGTACGAGAACGCGGTACGGGCGACGCTCCTGGCCCACAAGGAGCGTGGCGCACTAGGACTGTCGCGGGAGCTCGGCAGGGCGCTGGCGGGTGCGGTAAGGGCCGGGACGGGGCAGGTGGGTGGTCGGCCGGGACCGCTGTTGCTCGTGCCGGTGCCGTCGGCGCGGCGGGCGGTGGCGGCGCGCGGGCACGATCCGACGCGCAGGATCGCGCTGTCGGCCGCGGGCGAGTTGCGGCGCGGTGGCGTGCGGGTGCAGGTGGCATCCGTGCTGCGGCAACGGCGGGCGGTGGTCGATCAGTCGGGGCTCGGTGCCCGGCAGCGGCAGGAGAATCTGGCGGGCGCGCTGGAGGTGGTGGCCGGTGGTGAGCGGCTGCTTGCGACCGAACGGGTGGTGCTTGTGGACGACCTTCTGACGACCGGGGCCTCGCTGGCCGAGGCGGCACGCGCGCTCGACGCGGCGGGCCTGCGCGAAGGCAAGGGTCCTGGAATGCGGCAGGCGGCCGTTGTCGCAGCATCTCCGTCCGCCTTCGAAATGAACCGGAACTGCCAATGAACTTTCATCGTTGCAGGTAGTGAGTGGGCAAAGACCCCTGAACGGAGGTACGTGCGGGTAGCGGGTGCCGACATCCGGCCGAGCAGGCTATGTTCGGTGGTGAGGAATGGTGAATGCCGGACCTCGACGAATGCACCCCCAGGTTTCGGGCAGGTAACTCACCGGTAGCCCAGAAGCTGAAAAGTCGGTGGGGTGGAGACTTCCCGGATGGGGGAGGAGGAGGTCGAAGCCACCGAGTCCGCGGCTCCGGCGATCACCGGAGCCTGGTGCAAAAGGGAGATGCTCCGCCGCCGGGCGGAGCGATCCGGGAACGGAGTTCTGCGTGGACATCGTCGTCAAGGGCCGCAAGACCGAGGTGCCCGAGCGGTTCCGCAAGCACGTGGCCGAGAAGCTGAAGCTGGACAAGATCCAGAAGTTCGACGGCAAGGTGATCAGCCTCGACGTCGAGGTGTCCAAGGAGCCAAACCCCCGTCAGGCCGACCGTTCCGACCGGGTGGAGATCACGCTTCGCTCGCGGGGACCGGTCATTCGTGCGGAAGCGGCCGCAGCCGACCCCTACGCAGCGCTGGACCTGGCCACCGGCAAGCTGGAGGCGCGGCTGCGCAAGCAGCACGACAAGCGCTACAGCCGCCGGGGCAACGGCCGGATTCCCGCTGCCGAAGTCGCCGAGACCGTGCCGGGTGCGGCGTCGTTCAACAGTGAGGGTGACCTGGCCGGCGAGGGCGCGGCACAGTCCGTACCCACCACCAGGATCGGCTCGCTCGAGGTGCAGGGCGAAGGGCCGCTGGTGATGCGCGAAAAGACGCACGTCGCGGCACCGATGCTGCTCGATCAGGCGCTCTACGAGATGGAGCTGGTCGGGCACGACTTCTATCTGTTCGTCGATGCCGAGACGAAGGAACCCAGTGTCGTCTACCGGCGGCATGCCTACGACTACGGTGTCATTCATCTGAGGACCGACCCGCTGGCCGCCGACGAGGCGGGCGGCGCAGGCGGTGCGCTCGGCGGCTGACGCCCCGCATCGGTGGTGCCCCTGGGGGCGCAATCACGCCACCAGGGGCACCCGAGTGGGACCACAGGACCACCGCTCTGACGTCCAGGCATGGAATCATGACGTCCCAAGCCAATCGGTGCTCCGTGAACTGCCGTTGGCGGACAGTTTGTGAACTTCAGGCCGTGGCCTTCAGGGGGAGGAACGATGGCGGACACCTTCGGGCCCGTGCGCGATGCGAATGATGCCGACGACACTGCCTGTGCCGATATCGGCGCGGACGCGGAGAGTTCCCGCAAGGAGCCGATCCGCGTCCTGGTGGTGGATGACCATGCGCTCTTCCGCAGAGGTCTGGAAATCGTCCTCGCCCAGGAGGAGGACATCCAGGTCGTCGGCGAGGCGGGTGACGGGGCGGAGGCCGTCGACAAGGCAGCCGACCTGCTGCCCGACATCGTGCTGATGGACGTACGGATGCCCAGGCGCGGCGGCATCGAGGCCTGCACCTCCATCAAGGAGGTGGCCCCCAGCGCGAAGATCATCATGCTGACGATCAGTGACGAGGAGGCCGACCTCTACGACGCGATCAAGGCGGGTGCCACCGGCTATCTCCTCAAGGAGATCTCCACCGACGAGGTGGCCACGGCGATCCGTGCGGTCGCCGACGGGCAGTCCCAGATCAGCCCGTCCATGGCGTCCAAACTGCTCACCGAATTCAAGTCGATGATCCAGCGGACCGACGAGCGCAGGCTGGTGCCGGCGCCGCGGCTCACCGACCGGGAGCTCGAAGTCCTCAAACTGGTTGCCACGGGCATGAACAATCGCGATATCGCGAAGGAACTGTTCATTTCCGAGAACACCGTGAAGAACCACGTCCGCAACATTCTGGAGAAGCTGCAGCTGCACTCCAGAATGGAAGCAGTGGTCTATGCCATGCGGGAGAAGATCCTGGAGATCAGGTGAATCGGGTACGCCGGTACAGCCGGGTCAGCCGAGGGCGCGGGCGACTTCCTGGCTGAGCGCCTCGCGGAGCTCCGGTGCGTCCACCCGTTCCACCCGGACCGCCGTGCAGCCGACCCAGGACGCCGCCTCCACGAGCGCCTCGGCCATCGGCGCCACGGCCTTCCTGCCTGCCAGGGACACCTGCCGAGCGACCAGAGTCGTGCCCTCGCGCGCCGGATCGACCCGGCCCTGGAGCTTTCCGCCCGCCAGCAGCGGCATCGCGAAATAGCCATGGATCCGCTTGGGCCTGGGGACGTACGCCTCCAGGCGGTGGGTGAAGCCGAAGATCCGCTCCGTCCGTGCCCGCTCCCAGATCAGTGAGTCGAACGGCGACAGCAGCGTCGTACGGTGCCGTCCGCGCGGCTCCGCAGCCAGCGCCGCCGGGTCGGCCCAGGCGGGCTTCGCCCAGCCCTCCACCGTCACCGGCACCAGCCCGGAGTCCGCCACCACCGCGTCGAACTGCTCGGCCTTCAGCCGGTGGTAGTCGGCGATGTCCGCACGGGTGCCGACCCCCAGGGACTGCCCGGCGAGTGCGACCAGCCGGCGCAGACATTCCGTGTCGTCCAGATCGTCATGCAGCACGGCATCGGGCAGCGCACGCTCCGCGAGGTCGTACACCCGCTTCCAGCCGCGCCGCTCGGTGCACACCACTTCGCCGTACATCAGGGCCCGCTCGACGGCGACCTTCGACGCCGACCAGTCCCACCACTCCCCGCCGTTCTTCGCTCCGCCCAGCTCCGTCGCCGTCAGCGGTCCCTCGGCGTGCAGCTGTTTGATCACCGTGTCGTACGCACCGTCGGGCAGATCGTGGTTCCACTGCGGGCGCGCGCGGTAGGAGCGGCGGCGGAACGCGAAGTGCGGCCACTCCTCGACCGGCAGGATGCACGCCGCATGCGACCAGTACTCGAAGGTGCGGCCACCCGACCAATACGCGTCCTCGACCGTGCGCCGGCCGACGGCGCCGAGGCGCGCGTACGGAATCAGCTCGTGCGAACGGGCCAGCACCGAGATCGTGTCGAGCTGTACGGCGCCGAGGTGCCGCAGCACGCCCGGCACCCCCGCCCGGCGGTCCGGTGCCCCGAGGAAGCCCTGGGCGCGCAGGGCGATCCTGCGTGCCTGGTCGGCGGAGAGTTCGGCAGCGGGAGGCGGCACAGGCGTCATGGGCCGAACCCTAGGGGGTCGCACTGACATTCGTTCACGGAGCGGTGGACCGGCCCGTGCGGCCGGAGGCGGGGGCGCCGGCCGGGGACTTCGTCGGCAGATACGGGTGGACGCCCGGCAGGCCCAGGTCGGACGGGAGCAGTGCACCGACCCAGGTGTCCCGCCGCACGCCCTTGTTCAGCAGTCCCGAGCGCTGACCGCCCTCCAGGCGGAAGCCCGCCCGCTGCGCCACGGCCCGCGAGGGCACGTTGCCGACCTCGGCCCGCCACTCCAGCCGGTCCCCGCCGAGCGCGGTGAACGTCCAGTGGGCGGCAGCCCGTACCGCCTCCGTCGTATAGCCGAGACCGCGGTGCTCCTTCGCCGTCCAGAACCCCACCTCGTACGTGCCCGGCAGCGTGCGCCGGTCGATGCCGAGCGCACCGGTCATCACCCCGCCGTCGCGCCGCACCACCGCGAAGTTGTACATGGAGTCGTCCTGCCAGCCGCTTTGGGACAGCTTCTCCGTGAAGAGTTCGGCATCGGCCCGGCTGTACGGGGAGGGGACGACCGTCCAGCGCTGGATGTCCGGGTCCTGACAGGCGGCGTACACCTCGTCCGCGTCGCTCCGGCGAAAGGGGCGCAGCAGCAGACGTTCGGTGGTGAGAGTGATCGGCTCCATGTACGGATTCTGGTGACGTGCCGACGGTGATGCGACCAGTTTTCGCGCTTTCCGGCACCTTCCGAGTCCTCCATCCGTTGACTCGAAAGGGCACAGCGGGCTCAACGCGGCGGCAGCCCTCCCGGCGCGGCGGGGTCCTCGCTTACGATGGCCGTTGCGGTGGGGCTCACCTGCCGTGCCCGTGCCAGCGTCCATCACACGACCCAGTGCCAGGCCCGACCGGCAAGGAGACCAGCCTCAGTGTCCGTCTTCAACAAGCTCATGCGTGCAGGCGAAGGCAAGATCCTGCGCAAACTGCACCGCATCGCGGACCAGGTCAGCTCCATCGAAGAGGACTTCGTCAACCTCTCCGACGCCGAGCTGCGGGCGCTCACCGACGAGTACAAGGAACGGTACGCGGACGGCGAGAGCCTGGACGACCTGCTCCCCGAGGCATTCGCGACGGTCCGTGAGGCCGCCAAGCGAGTACTCGGACAGCGCCACTACGACGTCCAGATGATGGGTGGCGCGGCGCTGCACCTCGGCTATGTGGCCGAGATGAAGACCGGTGAGGGCAAAACCCTCGTCGGCACCCTGCCCGCGTATCTCAACGCACTCTCCGGCAAGGGCGTGCACCTGATCACGGTCAATGACTATCTGGCCGAGCGCGACTCCGAGATGATGGGCCGGGTCCACAAGTTCCTGGGCCTGTCCGTCGGCTGCATCCTCGCGAACATGACGCCGGCCCAGCGACGTGAGCAGTACGCCTGCGACATCACGTACGGCACGAACAACGAGTTCGGCTTCGACTACCTTCGCGACAACATGGCGTGGTCCGCGGACGAGCTCGTCCAGCGCGGCCACAACTTCGCGGTGGTCGACGAGGTCGACTCGATCCTCGTCGACGAGGCCCGCACGCCGCTGATCATCTCCGGCCCGGCGGATCAGGCGACCAAGTGGTACGGCGACTTCGCCAAGCTGGTCACGCGCCTCAAGAAGGGCGAGGCGGGCAACCCGCTCAAGGGCATCGAGGAGACCGGCGACTACGAGGTCGACGAGAAGAAGCGGACCGTCGCGATCCATGAGCCCGGTGTCGCGAAGGTCGAGGACTGGCTCGGTATCGACAACCTCTACGAGTCGGTGAACACCCCGCTCGTCGGATACCTCAACAACGCCATCAAGGCCAAGGAACTCTTCAAGAAGGACAAGGACTACGTCGTCATCGACGGCGAAGTCATGATCGTCGACGAGCACACCGGCCGTATTCTCGCCGGCCGCCGCTACAACGAGGGCATGCACCAGGCGATCGAGGCGAAGGAAGGGGTGGACATCAAGGACGAGAACCAGACCCTCGCCACGATCACCCTGCAGAACTTCTTCCGCCTTTACGGCAAGCTGTCAGGCATGACCGGCACGGCGATGACCGAGGCCGCCGAGTTCCACCAGATCTACAAGCTCGGCGTCGTGCCGATCCCGACGAACCGGCCGATGGTCCGCGCCGACCAGTCGGACCTGATCTACCGGACCGAGGTCGCGAAGTTCGCCGCGGTCGTCGACGACATCGCCGAGAAGCACGAGAAGGGCCAGCCGATCCTGGTCGGCACCACCTCGGTCGAGAAGTCCGAGTACCTTTCGCAGCAGCTCTCCAAGCGCGGTGTGCAGCACGAGGTCCTCAACGCCAAGCAGCACGACCGTGAGGCGACGATCGTCGCCCAGGCCGGCCGCAAGGGCGCGGTCACGGTCGCGACGAACATGGCCGGCCGCGGTACGGACATCAAGCTCGGCGGCAACCCCGACGACCTGGCCGAGGCGGAGCTGCGCCAGCGTGGTCTCGACCCCGTCGAGCACGTCGAGGAGTGGGCGGCCGCGCTGCCCGCCGCGCTGGAGAAGGCCGAGCTGGCAGTCAGGGCGGAGTTCGAAGAGGTCAAGGAACTCGGCGGGCTGTACGTCCTCGGTACGGAGCGGCACGAGTCGCGGCGTATCGACAACCAGCTGCGCGGTCGTTCCGGTCGTCAGGGCGACCCCGGCGAGTCCCGCTTCTACCTGTCGCTCGGCGACGACCTGATGCGACTGTTCAAGGCGCAGATGGTCGAGCGAGTGATGTCGATGGCGAACGTGCCGGACGACGTGCCGATCGAGAACAA
This sequence comes from Streptomyces sp. NPDC048496, assembly GCF_043200055.1. Taxonomy (NCBI): domain Bacteria; kingdom Bacillati; phylum Actinomycetota; class Actinomycetes; order Kitasatosporales; family Streptomycetaceae; genus Streptomyces; species Streptomyces sp. NPDC048496. Next base: position 18,272 of record NZ_JBICXB010000039.1, read on the forward strand.
GATGGTGACGCGGGCGATCGCGTCGGCGCAGTCGCAGGTCGAGCAGCAGAACTTCGAGACGCGTAAGAACGTCCTGAAGTACGACGAGGTGCTCAACCGGCAGCGCGAGGTCATCTACGGCGAGCGCCGTCGCGTCCTGGAGGGCGAGGACCTGCAGGAGCAGATCCGCCACTTCATGGACGACACCATCGACGACTACATCCGGCAGGAGACCGCCGAAGGCTTCGCCGAGGAGTGGGACCTCGACCGGCTGTGGAGCGCGTTCAGGCAGCTCTACCCGGTGAAGGTCAGCGTCGAAGAGCTGGAGGACGCGGCCGGGGACCGGGCCGGGATCACCGCCGAGTTCATCGGGGAGTCCATCAAGGACGACATCCACGAGCAGTACGACGAGCGCGAGAAGCAGCTCGGCTCGGACATCATGCGTGAGCTGGAGCGGCGCGTCGTGCTGTCCGTCCTGGACCGCAAGTGGCGTGAGCACCTCTACGAGATGGACTACCTCCAGGAGGGCATCGGCCTGCGGGCCATGGCGCAGAAGGACCCGCTGGTCGAGTACCAGCGCGAGGGCTTCGACATGTTCAACGCCATGATGGAGGGCATCAAGGAGGAGTCCGTCGGCTACCTGTTCAACCTGGAGGTCCAGGTCGAGCAGCAGGTCGAGGAGGTTCCGGTGCAGGATGCGGCCGAGCGGACCTCGCTGGCCAAGGAGGACGCCACGGTTCCGGCCACGGCGCGTCCGGAGATCCGCGCCAAGGGGCTCGACGCTCCGCAGCGGCCGGACCGGCTGCACTTCTCCGCTCCCACGGTGGACGGGGAGGGCGGTGTCGTCGAGGGCGACTTCGCCAACGGTGACGGTGGGGCCGGGTCGGAGTCGGACGGGCTCACCCGGGCGGAGCGGCGCAAGGCGCAGAAGAGCGGTGGCGGGGGGCGGCGCCGCAAGAAGTAGGTGCGGCTGCGCCTGCGTCTCGCGGGCGTGAGTTCGCTTTGTACGGCGGCTGGGGCCGGGCACCGAGGGGTGTCCGGCCCCAGCCGTGTGCGGGGGCGGGCTGAGGCGCCGGGGTCGCCCGGCGGCCGCTCTGTCCTCACGCGCCGGACGGGCCCGAAGGGCCTGCCGGTGCAAGCCCCCCGCGGGGGCCGGGGCCTGTCCTCGAACGCCGGAAGGGCGTGAAGCGCCGGACGGGCTCGGGGATCGCTGCTGAGGTCGCGCCGTGCCGCGAACGGTGGGTGCCGGGGGCTCTCAGCTGCCGGACTTGGTGCCGCCCAGCTCTACCGCTGAGCAGCGCCAGCGGAGGTCCGGGCCCTGTTCCAGGCGGAAGGCCATGGCGCGTACCTCTTCGCCCGCCGCGATGCTCGCGCACGCTTCCACCACTCCCGGTGCGGGCTGGGCGCCGTGGCAGCGGCGTACCACCGGGCGGGCCCCGCGGGCCCTGAGCGGGGTTGCCGGGGCCAGCTCGGCCAATTGGTCGTAGGCCTCGCCGATCGTGTGGCCGAGCATCCAGTGGACCGGTCGCTGGCCGCTGAGAACCGCGAGGAGGCGTTCCGCGAACCAGTGGTGCGGGCGCATTCGCTGCGCTGTCCGGCGACGCTGCTCCGGTACGGCTTCGGGCCTGCGCTGGTCGTGACGTCCGGCGGGCCGGGTCCTGTTCACGCTCATCGTTCATTGCCCCCGTTGATCCGAGGCCCGGTTGTCTACCGGGCAGTAACTTCTGCTGGGGATCTTCTACGGCGGCGGCGTACGCGGCCGCAAGCACCGTCGGGGCGCCGGGCGCGGTCCCAGAGGTTCACCTATCCGGGTGACTGGCGTGGTGCCGCAAGGTGCGTGGGGGCGGTGTGGGGGGTGAATTGTGTGCGTGGGGTGGACGGGCCGGAGGCCCTACCCGTAACCCCGATGGGGGACGTCGCACGTATCCTGAGAGCGTCTTCCGACTACGAAAGCGGCCAGCCATGCGCGTGTACGTCCCCCTGACCCTCTCCGGTCTCGCAGCGGCGCACCGGGCGGGCGAGGTCGGCCCCGGTCCGCTGACCGCGTACGCGGTCACTCCCGCGCTCCGCGAGTGGTACGTCTCCGACGACATCGAGGAGCTGGAGTACGCGGCGCTCAACCGGGCGGCGTCCGCCTCGTTGCGGATGATCGCCGGGGACCCGGGTGCCGTGCGCAGGCGCGTGGTCGTCGCCGTCGACGTACCGGACGGGGAAGCCGTCGCCGACCCCGACCACAGCCTCGATCCGTCGTCGCTCGGTGAGGTGCGGATCGCGTCCGCGGTGGCGCTGAAGAAGGCGGCCGCAGTGCATGTCGACGCGGACGACGCGGCGAAGGACGTAGCGGCGGCCGCCGCGGTGCTCGGCGCGGCGGACCTCGGGGACGACGACGCGCAGTTCACCGTGGACGGTGCCGAGGACCACGAACTGCTCTGGTTCGGGGTGCAGGAGATTCCCAACCTGATCGGCTGACCCGTACCTGACCGGCTGACCCGTTGTCGTACCCGGCAGGTACTTTCTATCCATGGGGACGCACGGGAAGCACCGCACGCATCTGGTCTGGGACTGGAACGGCACACTGCTCGACGACAACGACGCGGTTGTCGGCGCGACGAATGCCGCGTTCGCCGAGGTCGGCCTGGAGCCGCTCACACTGGAGCAGTACCGGGAGATGTACTGCATCCCGATCCCCCGCTTCTACGAGCGGCTGATGGGCCGGCTGCCCACCGAGGCCGAGTGGGAGCGGATGGACGGGATCTTCCACCGGTACTACACCGAGCAGCGGGTCGCCTGCGGGCTGACCGCGGGGGCCGCGGAGCTGCTGGCGCAGTGGCAGCTCGCCGGGCGCAGCCAGTCGCTCCTGAGCATGTATGTCCACGAGCAGCTGGTGCCGGTGGTCCGGGGGTACGGGATCGAGCGGCACTTCACGCGGGTCGACGGCCGCACCGGGCCGTCCGGCGGCCGCAAGGCGCAGCACATGGAGCGGCACCTTGCCGCTCTGGACGGGATATCGCCCGAGCACACGGTGGTCATCGGCGACGCGGTGGACGACGCGCTGGCCGCGGCACATGTCGGTGCGGGGGCGGTGCTCTATACCGGGGGGTCGCACAGCCGGGCCAGCCTGGAGGCGGCCGGCGTGCCGGTGGTGGACAGCCTGGCCGAGGCGGTGGAGCTTGCCGAGCAGATGACCGGCCGAGGGGCGCCCGGAGGGGTCCGGCGGGGTCCGGCGGGAGGCTGAGGGGGTTCTTCGACGACGTTTCGGCTCGGCGAGGCCTTACGGCCTCCCCAGGTTTCAGTTCGCCGGGGCCTTCGTGCGCAGGACCTTCAGGAACTCGCGCATCCACGCCGAGTGGTCCGGCCAGGCGCGGGACGAGATCAGGGTGCCGTCCACCACCGCTTCGTGGTCCTCGAAGGTGGCACCCGCCGCCTGCATGTCGAGTTCCAGTGCGGGGTAGGCCGTGACGCGGCGGCCGCTCAGTTCGCCGATCGCCGCAGTCAGCAGAGGGCCGTGACAGATCTGGGCGACCGGCCTGTCCGAGTCGAAGAAGGCCTTGAGGATCTTGCGGAGCTCGGCGTCGTTGCGCAGGTACTCGGGGGCGCGTCCGCCCGGGATGACCAGGGCGGCGTAGTCTCCGGCGTCGACCTCGGAGAACGCCAGGTCGGCCGGCCAGGTGTAGCCGGGCTTCTCGGTGTACGTGTCGAAGCCGGGCTCGAAGTCGTGGACGACGAAGCGGAGCGTCTTGCGGGCGGGGGCCGCGATATGGACGTCGTACCCCTCCTCGCGCAGCCGCTGGTACGGGTACAGGACTTCCAGGGACTCGGCGGCGTCGCCGGTGACGATCAGGACCTTCGGTGCCATGGTGCGGGCTCCCCTCGCGCGGACGTCTGCGTCAAGCGTGCATCTGCCCGTTGCGCGCTGTCCAGAGTGTCAAAGTTCGGGGCCTTCTTTTGTACACATACGGCTCATGACGGTTCCGGGTACCGGCGAGATAGCCTGGACCCGTGATCAGCGCGATACGCCTCGGGGGCAGCGAAGCCCCCGGCCTGCGCCCGGAGTGCCACCGTGCCCGGGCGATCACTGATCCCCTCGTCCCGGACCCGCTGCCGAAAATGGCGAATATGGTCCCGGGCATCTCTCGTAGCGGCATAGCGTCGTCTCAGACCGGAAACCCCGTGTCGTGGCGGTACGTCGCTTTTTTCACCTACGTCACGCAACGGCGCGCGACAGGAGCCAGAGGACATGCAGACCAAGCTGGACGAAGCCAAGGCCGAGCTGCTCGCACGGGCGGCCCGGGTAGCTGACAACAGTCCGGGCGGTGGTGTCGGCGGCCCGGGCGGTACCCCCCGGGTGCACGTTGAGGGCACCGGGGCCGACGCCACCGGTGCCGGGCAGGACGAGCGTCCGGGCCCGGACGTGCTGCTCTCGTACCTCCAGCGCTACTACCTGCACACCGCTCCGGAGGACCTCGCCGGCCGCGACCCGGTCGATGTCTTCGGTGCTGCTTCCTCCCACTACCGGCTCGCGGAGAACCGCCCGCAGGGCACCGCGAACGTCCGGGTGCACACCCCGACCGTCGAGGAGAACGGCTGGACGTCCAGCCACTCCGTCGTCGAGGTCGTCACCGACGACATGCCGTTCCTGGTCGACTCCGTCACCAATGAGCTGTCCCGGCAGGGGCGCGGCATCCATGTCGTGATCCACCCGCAGGTCGTCGTCCGTCGCGATGTCACCGGCAAGCTCATCGAGGTCCTTGCCGAGGGCAACGGCCTCTCTGCCGGCCAGCAGGGCCGCAAGGGCGCCAACGGGACCACGCACGCGCTGCCGCACGACGCGCTCGTCGAGTCCTGGATCCACGTCGAGATCGACCGCGAGACCGACCGCTCCGACCTCAAGCAGATCTCCCTGGATCTGCTCCGCGTGCTGTCCGACGTACGGGAGACCGTCGAGGACTGGGACAAGATGCGCGACGCCGCGCTGCGCATCGCCGACGACCTGCCGGGCGAGCCGCTCGACGAGCTCGCCGACGAAGAGGTGAACGAGGCCCGGGAGCTGCTGCGCTGGCTCTCCGCCGACCACTTCACCTTCCTCGGTTACCGCGAGTACGAGCTGAAGGACGGCGACGCACTGGCCGCCGTCCCCGGCACCGGCCTCGGCATCCTGCGCTCCGACCCGCACCACAGCGAGGACGAGGCGCACCCGGTCAGCCCGTCCTTCGACCGGCTGCCCGCCGACGTCCGCGCCAAGGCCCGCGAGCACAGGCTGCTGATCCTCACCAAGGCGAACAGCCGGTCGACCGTGCACCGCCCCAGCTACCTCGACTACGTGGGCGTGAAGAAGTTCGACACCGACGGCAATGTCATCGGTGAGCGCCGCTTCCTCGGACTGTTCTCGTCCGCCGCCTACACCGAGTCCGTGCGCCGGGTGCCCGTCATCCGCCGCAAGGTCGCCGAGGTCCTGGAGGGCGCGGGCTTCTCGCCCAACAGCCACGACGGGCGCGATCTGGTGCAGATCCTGGAGACGTACCCGCGCGACGAGCTCTTCCAGACGCCCGTCGACCAGCTGCGCTCCATCGTCACGTCGGTGCTGTACCTCCAGGAGCGGCGCCGGCTGCGCCTCTACCTCCGCCAGGACGAGTACGGGCGCTACTACTCCGCGATCGTCTACCTGCCGCGCGACCGCTACACCACCGGTGTGCGGCTCCGGCTGATCGACATCCTGAAGGAGGAGCTGGCCGGCACCAGCGTCGACTTCACCGCCTGGAACACGGAGTCGATCCTCTCCCGGCTGCACTTCGTCGTCCGTGTCGCACCCGGCACCGAGCTGCCCGACCTGACCGGCGCCGAGGCCGAACGCATCGAGGCGCGTCTCGTCGAGGCCGCCCGCTCCTGGGCCGACGGCTTCCAGGAGGCGCTGACCGCCGAGTGCGGTGAGGAGCGCGCCGCCGAACTGCTGCGCCACTACGGTCACTCGTTCCCCGAGGGCTACAAGGCTGATCACACGTCGCGCGCCGCCGTCGCCGACCTGGTCCACCTCGAAGCGCTGAAGAAGGACGGGAAGGACTTCGCGCTCAGCCTGTACGAGCCGGTCGGCGCAGGCCCCGGTGAGCGCCGCTTCAAGATCTACCGGACGGGTGAGCAGGTCTCCCTCTCCGCCGTTCTCCCCGCGCTCCAGCGGCTCGGGGTCGAGGTCGTCGACGAGCGTCCGTACGAGCTGCGCTGCGCGGACCGTACGCACGCCTGGATCTACGACTTCGGGCTGCGGATGCCGCAGGTCAACGGCAGCGGCACCTACCTCGCCGACGACGCCCGCGATCGATTCCAGGACGCGTTCGCCGCGGTGTGGACCGGGCAGGCCGAGAACGACGGCTTCAACTCCCTGGTGCTCGGCGCCGGTCTGAACTGGCGGCAGGCGATGGTCCTGCGCGCCTACGCGAAGTACCTGCGGCAGGCCGGTTCGACCTTCAGCCAGGACTACATGGAGGACACCCTCCGTAACAACGTCCACACCACCCGGCTGCTGATCTCCCTCTTCGAGGCCCGGATGTCGCCCGGTCGGCAGAGCGCCGGCACGGAGCTGACCGACGGTCTCCTCGAAGAGCTCGACGGGGCGCTCGACCAGGTCGCCTCGCTCGACGAGGACCGGATCCTGCGGTCCTTCCTCACCGTCATCAAGGCGACCCTGCGCACGAACTTCTTCCAGACGGCGGACAGCGGCAAGCCGCACGCGTACGTCTCGATGAAGTTCGACCCGCAGGCCATCCCGGACCTTCCGGCGCCCCGCCCGGCGTTCGAGATCTGGGTGTACTCGCCGCGCGTCGAGGGTGTCCACCTGCGCTTCGGCAAGGTCGCCCGCGGTGGTCTGCGCTGGTCGGACCGGCGGGAGGACTTCCGTACGGAGATCCTCGGCCTGGTCAAGGCACAGATGGTGAAGAACACCGTCATCGTGCCGGTCGGCGCCAAGGGCGGCTTCGTCGCCAAGCAGCTGCCGGACCCGGCCGTCGACCGTGACGCCTGGATGGCCGAGGGCATCGCCTCGTACCGGACATTCATCTCGGCGCTGCTCGACATCACCGACAACCTGGTGGCCGGCGAGGTCGTGCCGCCCGTCGACGTCGTGCGCCACGACGAGGACGACACGTACCTCGTCGTCGCCGCCGACAAGGGCACCGCGAGCTTCTCCGACATCGCCAACGAGGTCGCCGTCGGGTACGGCTTCTGGCTCGGCGACGCGTTCGCCTCCGGTGGTTCCGCCGGTTACGACCACAAGGGCATGGGCATCACCGCCCGCGGCGCCTGGGAGTCCGTGAAGCGGCATTTCCGCGAGCTCGGCCACGACACCCAGACCGAGGACTTCACGGTCGTCGGCGTCGGCGACATGTCCGGTGACGTGTTCGGCAACGGCATGCTGCTCTCCGAGCACATCCGGCTCGTCGCCGCGTTCGACCACCGGCACATCTTCCTCGACCCGACCCCGGACGCCGCCGCCTCGTACGCCGAGCGGCGCCGCCTCTTCGACCTGCCGCGCAGCTCCTGGGCCGACTACAGCAAGGACCTGCTCTCCGCGGGCGGCGGCATCCACCCCCGTACCGCGAAGTCGATCCCGGTCAACGCGCACGTCCGCGAGGCGCTCGGCATCGAGTCGGGGGTCACCAAGATGACGCCCGCCGACCTGATGCAGACCATCCTCAAGGCGCCCGTCGACCTGGTGTGGAACGGCGGCATCGGCACGTACATCAAGTCGTCGGCCGAGTCGAACGCGGACGTCGGCGACAAGGCCAACGACGCGATTCGCGTCAACGGCCAGGACCTGCGGGCCAAGGTCGTCGGCGAGGGCGGCAACCTCGGCGCGACCCAGCTCGGCCGGATCGAGTTCGCCCGGGGCGGCGGCCGGATCAACACCGACGCGATCGACAACAGCGCCGGTGTGGACACCTCCGACCACGAGGTGAACATCAAGATCCTGCTCAACGGACTGGTCCGGGACGGCGACATGACCGTCAAGCAGCGCAACAAGCTGCTTGCGGACATGACCGACGAGATCGGCCGTCTGGTGCTGCGCAACAACTACGCGCAGAACACCGCGCTCGCCAACTCCGTCACCCAGTCCGCCTCCCTGCTCCACGCCCAGCAGCGCTTCATGCGCCGCCTGGGCCGCGACGGGCACCTGGACCGTGCGCTGGAGTTCCTGCCCACCGACCGGCAGATCCGGGAGCTGCTGAACAGCGGCAAGGGGCTCACCCAGCCCGAGCTCGCCGTACTGCTGGCCTACACGAAGATCACCGCATCCGACGAGCTGATCCGGACCAGCCTGCCGGACGACCCGTACCTGCAGAAGCTGCTGTACGCCTACTTCCCGGATCAGCTGCGCGCGCAGTTCCCCGAGGCGGTCGACGGACACGCGCTGCGTCGCGAGATCATCACCACGGTGCTGGTCAACGACACGGTGAACACCGGTGGTTCGACCTTCCTGCACCGGCTGCGGGAAGAGACCGGCGCATCGATCGAGGAGATCGTGCGGGCGCAGGCCGCAGCCCGCGAGATCTTCGGCCTGGGCCAGGTGTGGGACGCCGTCGAGGCGCTCGACAACAAGGTCGCCGCCGGTGTGCAGACCCGTATCAGGCTGCACTCGCGTCGGCTCGTCGAGCGCGGCTCGCGCTGGCTGCTCGGCAACCGGCCGCAGCCGCTGGAGATCGCCGGGACGATCGGCTTCTTCAAGGACGGCGTCGACCAGGTCTGGGCCGAGCTGCCCAAGATGCTGAAGGGCGCCGACGAGGAGTGGTACCAGTCGATCCTGGACGAGCTCACCGAGGCGGGCGTCCCGGACGAGCTGGCGCAGCGCGTCGCCGGGTTCTCCTCCGCCTTCCCGGCGCTCGACATCGTGGCGATCGCGGAGCGCGTCGGCAAGGACCCGCTCGCTGTCGCGGAGGTCTACTACGACCTCGCGGACCGGCTGGGCATCGCCCAGCTGATGGACCGGATCATCGAGCTGCCGCGGAGCGACCGCTGGCAGTCCATGGCCCGTGCCTCCATCCGTGAGGACCTGTACGCCGCGCATGCCGCGCTCACCGCGGATGTGCTCAGCGTGGGCAACGGGACGTCGACGCCGCCGGAGCGGTTCGGGGCGTGGGAGGAGAAGAACGCGGCGATCCTGACGCGTTCGCGCTCCACGCTGGAGGAGATCCAGGGGTCGGACGCGTTCGACCTGGCGAACCTGTCGGTGGCCATGCGGACGATGCGGACGCTGCTGCGTACGCACGGCTGATCGGGCGGCGGTTGTACGGAAGGGGGGCGCCCGGGGCTTTCGGCCCGGGGCGCCCCCCTTCGGTTCGGGTGCGCTTACGGCCTCCCCCGCGACAGGGGGCCCACTCCCTGTCGCGGGGGAGGCCGTTACTTCTTGGCGGCGGTGAACTTCTCGTACGCGGCGACGACGTCCTTCGCCGGACCGTCCATCCGCAGCGTTCCCGCCTCCAGCCAGATCGCCCGGTCGCAGGTCTCGGTGATCGACTTGTTGCTGTGGCTGACCAGGAAGACCGTGCCCGCTTCCTCGCGCAGCTCGATGATGCGCTCCTTGCTGCGCCGCTGGAACTTGGCGTCGCCCGTGGACAGCGCCTCGTCGATCAGCAGGACGTCATGGCTCTTGGCGGCGGCGATGGAGAAGCGCAGCCGGGCGCCCATGCCCGAGGAATACGTCCGCATCGGGAGGGTGATGAAATCGCCCTTCTCGTTGATGCCGGAGAAGCTGACGATCTGCTCGTAGCGCTCGCGGATCTCCGCGCGGGTCATGCCCATCGCGAGCCCGCCGAGGATGACGTTCCGCTCGCCGGTCAGATCGCTCATCAGGGCCGCGTTGACGCCGAGCAGCGACGGCTGGCCCTGGGTGTGGACCCGGCCCTTCGACGGCGGCAGCAGACCCGCGATCGCCTTCAGCAACGTCGACTTCCCGGAGCCGTTGGAGCCGATCAGGCCGATCGCCTCGCCCTTGTACGCGGCGAAGCTGACACCCTTCACGGCGTGCACCTCGCGTACTCCGGGGGTTTGCCGCCGCGAGGCGATCCGGCTGAGGGCGGAGGTGGCGCTGCCCCTTCCGCTACGGGCGCCATTGACCTTGTACGTGACGTGGACGTCGTCGACGACGACGGTCGGGACCCGCTCGTCGGTGCCCTTCATGTTCTCAGCCACGTCCGTACAGCTCCTCGGCCTTCCAGAAGTACACGAAGCCGCCGACCCCGCACACGAGCGCCCAGCCCGCGGCGACGGCCCATGCATGCGGGGGCAGCTGGGACCCGCTGAAACTCTCGATCAGGGCGAACCGCACCAGGTCGATGAAGACGGCGGCCGGATTGCACTCCAGCGCGACCTTCACGAGGTGCGGGACCCGGTCTCCCTTGAGCAGCGCGTCCATGCTCCACATGACGCCGGAGGCGTACATCCAGGTGCGCAGGACGAACGGCGTCAGCTGGGCGATGTCCGGGGTCCGGGCGGCCAGCCGTGCCACCACCATCGAGATGCCGGTGTTGAACACGGCCTGCAGGAAGAGCGCCGGAATGGCCAGCAGCCAGGACGGCTGCGGGAACTGCCCGCACCCGACGAGGATCAGCACCAGCGCGCCCAGCGAGAACAGCAGCTGCTGGAGCTGCTGCAGGGCCAGGGCGATCGGCAGCGAGGCGCGCGGGAAGTGCAGGGCCCGTACGAGGCCGAGGTTGCCGCTGATCGCGCGGGTGCCCGCAGTGATCGAGCTGCTGGTGAAGGTCCAGACGAAGACGCCCGTGACGAGGAACGGCACGAAGTCCTCGACGTTGAGCTTCGTGTTCATCAGGACGCCGAAGATGAAGTAGTAGACCGTCGCGTTGAGCAGCGGGGTCATGATCTGCCAGATCTGGCCGAGCTTCGCCTGACTGTACTGGGCGGTGAGCTTGGCGGTGGCGAACGCCGTGATGAAGTGCCTGCGCCCCCACAGCTGCCGGATGTAGGCGCCCAGGGTCGGCCGGGCGCCGCTCACGGTCAGCCCGTGCCGGGCCGCGAGCGCCGCGAGCTCGCCCGGTTCGTACACCGGGTGGAGCGCGTGGGCGGGGACCGCATCGGTCACCGCCTGGGCACATGCGGCCGGCGGGGTCGCTGAGGCTGTTGTCTGGCTCACCACGATCGCTTTCGACGGGAGGACAGGAACAATCGCGATCGTCGGAACGGAACCGTATCGTCGCTACGTCGAGGTTAAGGCGCGAGGACGTCGCAACGCAACCGTTTCGTCGTTACGGACTATCATTCTGGCCATGACCACCGACCCCGGAACCCGCCGTCGCGTACCCGCCGGAGCCGCTGTGCTGCGCGAGGACGTCACCGATGCCATTCGCAGCGCCGTTTTCGAGGAACTGGCGGCGGTCGGCTTCGCCCGGATGTCGATCGAGGGCATCGCCCGGCGCGCGGGCGTCGGCAAGACCGCCGTCTACCGCCGCTGGAAGTCCAAGCTGGCGCTGGTTCTCGACCTGGTCTCCGCCGTCGCGGTCCAGGGCATGCCGGCACCGGCCACCGGTTCGCTGTACGGGGACGTCCGCGCAGTCCTGCAGCTGGCCGCCTACGCCCTGCGTCACCCCGTCGCCTCGCAGGTCATCCCGGACCTGCTGGTCGAGGCGGCACGCAACCCGGAGATCTCGGACACGATCAAGGCGGCCCTGCTGGACCCGCAGCAGGGCATCGCCGCCGTGGTCGTCCGGGACGCCGTCGCCCGCGGCGAGCTGCCCGAGGGCAGCGACCCGGACCGCGCGCTGGACCTGATCGTCGGACCGCTCTACTGGCGGCTCGCGGTCGTCCGCGGCGAGCTGCCCAAGGGGTACCTGGACGATCTCGCCGCCTCGGCGGTCGCCGCCCTCAAGAAGAACTGACCGCCCCCTCCGCCGCCAGCAGCCGGTCCACGACCCTGGCCGCCGCCCCGCCAGGCCCGCGCCCCGTCGCACGTCAGCACCAGCGACTTCGGCCGCGCACCCCCGCGCTCCGCGCAGCTGCACGGCGCCTGTGTGATCGACGTGACCGGGCACCCGTCCGTCGAGGAACTCTGCCTCGCCTCCGACGTGTTGATCACCGACTGCTGGTCCCTGAATGTTCGACCACGCCTGTCCGGACCGCCCGATCGTCAGCTACGCCCCGGACCGGGCCGCCTACCGGGCCTCGCGCGGCACCTACTTCGACCTGCTGTCCGGCCGCCGCCCCGGCGACACCCCGGGCGCCGCCGCCACCACCGAGGACGAACTGCTCGAGGTGTTCAGGTCGGGGGAGCGACGGTCGGCGGAGGCCACCGCGCTCCGGGCCGCGTTCCGGGGGCGGTTCTGTCCGTACGACGACGGGCGCGCCGCCGAACGCGTGGTCCGACGACTGTTCCTGGACGGCGCCTAATGTCACACGTTCGAGGCCGTAACCGGTGACCCCCGGGCGTTCGCGGGGTTGAGCCGTACGGACAACCAGGCCCCCGATGAACGGACGTGCTCAACATGCCGCCACGGCTCAGTGTCGTCGTCCCCGTCCACAACGTCGAGCTCTACCTGACGGACTGCCTGAAGTCCCTCGCGGAGCAGACCATGGCCGATCTGGAGGTGGTGATGGTCGACGACGGATCCACCGACGACAGTGCCGCCCTGGCCACCGCATTCGCCGCGCAGGACAGCCGCTTCCGGCTGGTCAGCCAGAAGAACGGCGGACTCGGGCACGCCCGCAACACCGGTGTCCGCAACTGCGATCCGGGCAGCAGCTACCTCGCCTTCGTCGACAGCGACGACATCCTTCCGCCCCGCGCGTACGAACTCCTCGTCAGCGCACTCGACGAGACCGGCTCCGACCTCGCGTCCGGCAATGTGCTCCGGCTGCGCGCCTCCGGCAAGCTCCAGCAGTCGCCCAACTTCCGCAAACCCATGGCGAGCACCCGGCTGCGCACCCACATCTCCCGCGACTGGGACCTGGCCGCCGACCGGATCGCCTGCAACAAGGTCTTCCGCCGGTCCTTCTGGAACGAGCACGCCTTCGCCTTCCCGGTCGGCGCCCTCTACGAGGACATTCCCGTCGTCCTCCCCGCCCACTTCCTGGCCCGCACCGTCGACATCGTCAAGGACCCCGTCTACCACTGGCGCGACCGGGCGGGCTCGATCACCACCCGCCGCGCCGTCGTCCGCGGCATCCAGGACCGGGCCTCGCACGTACTGGGCGTCTCCACCTTCCTCGACGAGCACCGCAGCGCCGCCGACAAGCGCCGCTACGAGGCGCATGTCCTCGCCAACGACCTCTGGTACTTCATGGAGGCGCTGCCCGACGGCGACGACGAGTACCGCCGCGCCTTCCTCACGTACGCCAACGAGTTCACCGACCAGGTCGACCCCACCGTCCTCGACGGACTGCCGCTGCGCCTGCGCCTGATGTGGCACCTCGTACGCGAACGGCGCACCGACGAACTGCTGGCGCTGCTCGCCCACGACAAGGCCGAACCGGGCGCGTTCGCCGTACGGGGCGTGCGGCGCCGCACCGCCTCGTACCCGGGACTGACGCGGCCCGTGCCACGGTCGGTGCTGCGCGTCGGCGACCGGGACCTGCCGCTCACCGCCCGGCTGCGCGAGGCCCATTGGCAGGGCGGACAGCTGCACCTCAAGGGGTACGCCTACATCCGCAACCTGCCCGCCGCCTCGCGGCGCAGCGAGTTCAGGGCGGGCTGGCTGCGGGCCGGCAGACGGCATCTCGTGCCGCTGCGGCTGCGTACCGTCGACGAGCCGGAGGCCACCGCACGCTCCCGGCAGAGCCTGCACGACTACGACCGGTCCGGCTTCGAGACGGTCGTCGACCCGGCCAGGCTCCGGATCGATCCCGGCGGCCCTGCCGAACGGCTCACCTGGCGGCTCGAAATCGGCATCGCCGGGCACGGGATGCTGCGCCGCTCCGACGTCTCCACCGATGAGGCGGCGGCGGCGCCGCCCGTGCACCGGCCGGACGGTGACCACCGGATCGTGCCCGCCTTCGAGAGTGGCAATCTGGTGCTGCACGCCGAGCGGATCGACGCCCGGTTCGAGACGCACCGGGAGGGCGACGCGGGTGACGGGACACGCACCGTGGTGATCGACGGCATGATCCGCGACCGCCTCGGCACGGGCCCGTTGCGGATCGGCCTCACCCACCGGCCCTCCGGCACCTCCTTCGACTGTCCGGCGGCGGTCCACGAGGGCGCCGTGCCGTCGGCGGCGGGCTGGCGGCGCTTCACCGCCGAGATCCCGCTCGGCGCGTTGACCGCTGCCCGGCCGCCGACGGGCGCGGGCACCGTCCCGTACAGCCTCCACCTCGTCGGACCGGACGGCCGCCGGACACCGATCGATGTGCCGGGTCCCGTCCTGCCGGGCCGCTACCCGGTCGCGCGCGGCGCGGACGGCGGCAGGCGGGAGCTCGCTCTCACCGCCACCTCCCGCGGCAATCTGCTGATCAGCGACCGGACCGTACAGCCCGTCTGCGAGCTGGCGAGCTGGACCGAGGACGGCCTGCTGCTTCTGGAGGGCACCTTCCCCGACGACCCGGACCGCCCCGTCGAGCTGGTCGCCCGGCACAGCGGACACCGGGAGGAGGCCGTGTTCGCGGTGGCCCTCTCCGGACCCGCCGAGGCGCGCCGGTTCCGGGCCGAGCTGCGGCCGGACGCCGTCGAGGCACCCGGCGGGGCACTGCCGCTCGGCGAGGGCCACTGGTACCTCTTCCTCCGCGAGAAGGGTGCCACCGACGACGCGCTCGACCTGCCGCTGCGCATCCCGACCGCCGCCCACCGCACCCTCCCCGCCACGCGAACCCTTGAGGGGCGCCGGTACGCCGTCGAGCGGCGCTACCACGACCAGCTGCTCATCGACTGCGCGTCGGTGCTCACCGCCGCCGAACGCGGCGTCCGCGGCAAGCGGCTGCTGCGCGAGGCGTACGGACGGCAGCGCACGGCGGCACCCCTGCGCGAGGCCGTGCTCTACAGCAGCTTCGACGGCCGCCAGTACTCCGACTCACCGCGGGCGATCTACGAGGAACTGGCCGCCCGCACGAACGAATTCGAGCACCTGTGGGTCGTCCGTGATCAGCAGGCCCGCATCCCGGCGGGCGCCACCGCCGTCGTCCACGGCTCCGCCGCCTGGCACGAGGCGCTGGCCCGCAGCCGTCACATCGTCACCAACACCCAGCTGCCCGACTGGTTCGAACGGCGCGACGGCCAGACCGTCGTGCAGACCTGGCACGGCACCCCCCTCAAGCGCATCGGCCTCGACCTCGCGGGCACCGCCCAGGCCAACGCCGCCTACATCGCCACCATTGAGCAGCGTGCGAGTCAGTGGAGCGTCCTCGTTTCCCCGAACAGCTTCTCCACCCCCGTCCTGCGGCGCTCCTTCGGCTACCGGGGGGAGATGCTGGAGTGCGGCTACCCCCGCAACGACCTCTTCCACGCCTCGGACCGCACCAAGGTGGCCGCCTCGGTGCGGGAGCGGCTGGGGATCCCTTCGGGCAGGCGGGTCGTGCTGTACGCGCCGACCTGGCGCGAGGACCGGCCGCAGGGCGGCGGCAGGTATGCCCTGGACCTGCAGCTCGATCTGGCGGCCGCCGAACGGGAACTCGGTTCCGACAGCGTGCTGTTGGTGCGCCGCCACTATCTGGTCACCGACCGGCTCCCGGACACCGGAAGCGGCTTCGTGCGGGACGTCTCGCGCTACGGGGACGTCGGCGAGCTGATGCTGATCAGCGACGCGCTGGTCACCGACTACTCCTCGCTGATGTTCGACTTCGCGCAGACCGGACGCCCGATGCTGTTCCACACGTACGACCTGGCCCACTACCGCGACACCCTGCGCGGCTTCTGTTTCGACTTCGAGCACCGCGCCCCCGGTCCCCTGATCCCCGACTCCGCCGACCTCGTCGAGGCGCTGCGGGATCCGGTCCGGGCGACCGAGGGACACGCGCAGGCGTACGAGGCGTTTCGGCGGGACTTCTGCGATCTCGACGACGGGCACGCGGCGCGGCGGGTGGTCGACCGGATGCTCTAGGCGGCGCGACCGGTGTTCCCGGGTGCCGGCCCCCGTACACCGGGGGGACCGGCATCGGGCTCGGTCGTGAAGCGGCGATGAACGCGAACGGGCTCGTGGGAATGCGGGCTGCATGGACCGTTCGAGTGATTCGCGCCATCCGGTGCGGGTGCTGTTGAGCAGGTAATCGATTCCCGTCCCACTTAAGTATGTTGATCGGTGCGCTGTATAGCGGCCTCAGGTTGCTATGTTCTGTTTTCATGGGTATCCGAATGCGGTGCGACACCTGGAGCGTACGACGCGCAAGAGCTGTCGTGCTCTTCACCGCAGCCGTCGGGCTGCTCGTCAGAATGCTGATCGCGGCAAACAAGCCGGGCCCCGCCGACGTGCGCATCTTCCAAGGTTTCGCAAAGGCCATCACTGTTTACGGCCCCATTCGCATTTATGAGCAGCCGCTGCCCGGCCTGCCCGTCTACAACCATCCGCCGCTGGCCGGATGGATGCTTCTCGGGTTGAACGAACTTGCCAAACTCGGAATTCCGTTCGGGACGCTGATCCGATCACCTGCCTCGATCGCCGACTTCTTCTGCGCGCTCGTCGTGTTCGAAATCGTCCGGCGGCGCGGCTCTCTCCGTACCGCGGTCGCCTGCGGAGCGGGCGTGGCCCTCAGCCCCGTACTGATCGCCACCTCCGGGTACCACGGCAACACCGACGCGGTTGCCATCACCTTCGCCCTCGCCGCCGGGTATCTGCTGGCCGACCGGAAGGCGCCGCTGGCCGCGGGGGTGGCCGCCGCGCTCTCCATCAGCGTCAAGTTCATCCCTGTCGTGGTGATCCCCGCGCTGTTCGTCGTCGCGCTGCGCGGCGGGCGGCCGGTGTTCGTCCGCTTCACGGCGGGGTTCACCGCCCTGGTCGCCCTCGTCTGGGGGCCGGTCCTGGTGACCGTGCCGGAGAACCTCAAGGAGAACGTCCTGGAGTACGCGGGCGGCAACTATCGCCTCTGGGGGCTCGTCCGGTTCGCCGATGTGCTCGGTCTGCCGGAGCCGTTCATCGCCTTCATCCGCGGCGAGGGCCACTTCCTCTTCGTGCTGATCTGCGTGGCCGTCGGCGTCTGGCTGGCCTGGGTGCGGCCCGCGCAGCTGCCCGTGGTCGTCGCCGTGACGATGGGCCTGCTGCTCCTCCTCTCCACCGCCTCCGGCCTCCAGTACCTGACCTGGGCGGCAGCCGCGATGTTCGTCATCGGGTTCTGGGAGGGACTCGCGTACAACTGCGTGCTCGGCTGGACGGCCGTCCTCGGCTACCACGGGCGCTCCGCCGTGCGCTGGAGCGAAACGGTGCTGCAGCTCGGCGCCGCCGGGTGGTTCGTCCTCGCGATCGGACTGGTCGCCGGCGTCCGCAAGATCCTTGCCGCCCCGCCGACCGCGCCCTCGTCGACCTCCGTCGAACGGGCGTCGGTCACGGCGCTCCGTGCCTCACAGCCGTCCGGTTCCGCCGGCAACTGACCACACCCGAGCACAACTGGAGAACCTCCCGTGAAGGAAAGCACCAGCCCCAGGATCGGCATCCTGGTGGTCGCGTACAACGCCGAGACGACGCTGGAGAACACCCTCGACCGCATTCCGGAGGATTTCCGGTCCCGGATCTCGGAGGTCCTCATTCTCGACGACGCGAGCCATGACGCGACCTTCACCGCAGGATGCCGCTGGTCCCAGACGGAGGGGATGCCCCGGACCGTCGTGATGCGGCACACCAAGAACCTCGGGTACGGCGGGAACCAGAAGGCCGGATACGCGCTGGCCGCCGAACACGGACTCGACATCATCGTGCTGCTGCACGCCGACGGACAGTACGCCCCCGAATTGCTTCCCGACATGGTCGCCCCCATTGAACGCGGCGAATGCGAAGCCGTGTTCGGATCGCGGATGATGAAGTCCGGCAGCGCCCTCAAGGGCGGCATGCCGATGTACAAATGGCTCGGCAACCGCATTCTCACCCGGCTGGAGAACGGGCTCCTCGGCTCGCAGCTCACCGAATTCCACTCCGGCTACCGCGCCTACAGCGTCGCGGCACTCAAGAAACTGCCGATCGGCCGGAACACCGACGCGTTCGACTTCGACACGCAGATCATCGTCCAGCTGCTCAACGAAGGAATGCGGATCAAGGAGATCCCCGTACCGACGTACTACGGCGACGAGATCTGTTACGTCAACGGCATGAAGTACGCGAAGGATGTCGTCAAGGACGTCCTCGAATACCGCCTCGCCGTCAAGGGGTTCGGTACCTGCGCCTGGATCCCCAAGCCGGTCGAGTACGCCTTCAAGGAGGGCGACGGCTCCTCGCACGCCGTCATCCTGGAGAAGATGCGGGCGCTCCCGCCCGGCCGGGTGCTCGATCTCGGCTGTTCCGGCGGGCTGTTCGCCCAGCGCCTCGAAGCCCTCGGCCACGAAGTGACCGGCGTCGACTACATCGAGGTGCCAGGGGTCCGCGAGAAGTGCACACACTTCCATCTCGCCAACCTGGAGGAGGGGCTGCCCGCCGAGATCGGCGTCGACTTCGACTACGTGGTCGCCGGCGATGTCATCGAGCACCTCTCCCGCCCCGAACGTGTCCTCTCCGAGGTGGCCACCGTGTTGCGGCCGGGCGGCCAGGTGCTGCTCTCCGTGCCGAACTTCAGCCACTGGTACTCACGGCTGCGGGTCGCGCTCGGGATCTTCGACTACGACCGGCGCGGCATCCTCGACGAAACGCATCTGCGTTTCTTCACCCGGGCCAGCCTCCGCCGCACCGTCCGGAACGCGGGCTACGACGTCCTCGACATCGCCTCCACCGGGGCGCCGTTCTGGTCCCTGCTCGGCGGCCGCGGCCCCCTCCCCATGATCCTCAGCGGGCTCTCGAAGCTGCTGACCCGGATCCGGCCGACGCTGTTCGGCTATCAGCACGTCGCACTGCTCACCCCGCATGCGGCCGAGACGATCATCGCTGGAGAGCACGTCGATGTTCAGGACATCCTCAACCGACCGTACGACCCTGCCGACCGGATCGGGGTCTGAGACCGCGGCTCCCGCCGCCTCCGTGCCCGCCCCCTCACGCGCACCCGGGCCGCCGCCCGCCCCCGCAGTCAGGAGCAAGACCTTGACCCTGCCCAGTCTGACGCTGCTCCTGTTCGCCGTGTTCGCGTCGGCGGGCGGCCAGATCATGCTCAAACACGGTATGAAGGGTGCCGCGGCGACGGCCGGGCGCGACGGGGGATCGCTCGTGATCCGCGCCGCGACCAGCCCGTGGGTCATCCTCGGGCTGGTCGTCTTCGCGGTCTCCGCGCTCGCCTGGATGGCGACACTGGCCAAGGTGCCGCTCAGCATCGCGTACCCGTTCAACGCGCTCGGCTACTTGCTGATCGTGATGGCCGGATCGACGGTGCTGCACGAGCGGACCTCGATGTGGACCTGGGGCGGCTCGCTGCTTGTCGTCATCGGACTCGCCACGGTCATGGCGGGCCAGCAACGCTAACGGCCTCCCCCGCGGTCGGGAGCCCACTCCCTACCGTGGGGCAGGCCATAAGGCGCATCCCCGGAGCCGGGTGCGCCATCGATCTCCGGGCGGGACGATCAAGCCCGTCCGGCGATCGATGGCAAACGCCCGCCGGGCGCCGCCGGTTCCCCCAGCAGCACCGCCCGCACCACCCGCTCCGCCGCGTGCCCGTCGTCGTACGGACAGAACCGCGCCCGGAACGCCGCCCGCAGCGCCCCGTTCTCCGCGCTGTCCCAGCTGCCGTCGAGGAAGATCCGGGCCAGCTCCTCCGTACTGGTGGAGACCGCCCCGGGGGTGTCGCCCGGCGACCCGGACAGCAGATCGAAGCAGACCCCGCGGACCGTGCGGTACGTCTCCCAGTCCGGGGCGTGCACCACGATCGGGCGGTCCAGCGCCGCGTAGTCGAACATCACCGACGAGTAGTCCGTCACCAGCGCGTCGGCCGCCAGGCACAGCTCCTCGATCCGCGGATGGTCGCAGACATCGAGGAGAGTCGGACGGTCCGGCAGCCCCGCACCGTCGTAGAAGTAGTGAGCGCGGACCATGATCACGGTGCCGGGGCCGAGCGCATCGGCGAGCCGTTCCAGATCGATCCGGCTGGTGAACGACGCCTCGTAGTCGCGGTGCGTCGGCGCGTACAGCACGGCGCGCTGCCCGGGCCGGATACCGAGCCCGGCCCGGATCTTCGCGATCTGTGCGCCCGTGGCGGTCGTCAGAACGTCATTGCGCGGGTAGCCGGATTCCAGCGAGCGCGCGGCGCTCGGGTAGGCGCGGGCCCACACCTCCGTGGAGTGCGGGTTGGCGGAAACGCTCCAGTCCCACCGGTCGACCCGCTGGAGCAGCCGGTCGAAGTTCAGGCCCTGCGCCGCCGCCGGATATTCCATCTGGTCCAGGCCCATGATTTTCAGTGGGGTGCCGTGGTGGGTCATGACATGGATCTGGCCGGGGCGCTTGACCAGGTGGTCAGGGAAGTTGACGTTGTTGAAGAAGTACGTGGCGCGGGCCAGCAGCGCCCAGTAGCGGCGGGTCCCCGGCACCACGTGGTCGATGCCGGGCGGCACCGCGTCCACCTGGTTCTTCGACACCACCCACACCCCGCGCACTCCGGGAGCCAGCTCCTCGGCCTTGCGGAAGATCGCTTCCGGATTGCAGCTGACGCCGCGGTTCCAGTACGCGGCGTAGACGGCGAGCCCGCGGTCGAGCGGGCGTCTGCGCTGGTACCAGTAGTAGCGCGCGGACAGCGTGCGCTTGGCCAGCGCGCGGAGTACGGCGGGTGCGGAGCGCGCACCCCGGCGCAGGGCGAGCACGGTGTCGAGGGCGCCGAGCGCCACGTACCGGCCGGCGCCGATCAGCTGCGGCCGCAGTCCCTTGGCGCCGCCGGGGAACCGGTGCCCCTCGGGCCGGTGCGTACGGTGGAACGTGGCCACGGACCGTACGTACCGCCTGCGGCGCCGCTTCACCGACGGATACCCGCCGAGGAGTTCCTGGGCGGCCCGGTCGAAGAGCAGGGCGCGCAGCGGGTGCAGCACCGGCCGTTCCCGGAGGAACGTCATCAGCCCGGTGTACGCCTCCACGAGCTGGAGCGGTGTCGTGCCGTCCGTCGGCTCCGACTCGTCGGCGAGGTCCGACAGATAACGCTGTCGGCGGTGTTCGACACAGGCGAGCGGCAGAACGGCGACCGATGCGGCGGTGGCCAGTGTCCGGAGCGCGTACATCCGCTCTCCGTGCTGTCCCGGTCCGAAGGCCAGCTTCTCCGATTCGTGGAGGCTGCGGCGCACGGCCCGGTTCCAGGAGACCGGGGCGATGTCGAGAAGCCCGGAATGCTCGGCGAGGGTGAGCCGGCCCGCGGGCAGTTCGCCCAGCAACTCCAGCGACCGGGTCGGCTGGGGACGGCCGCGGAACGGCCGCTTGTGGTGGCCGAACAGCAGCAGGTCCGGGTCGCCCGTGGCATCGAGCCGGTCGGCGACGGCCTGCAACGCGCCCGGCAACAGGACGAAGTTGCCCTCCAGGAAGAGGAAGTAGTCGCCGAGCGCCCGCTCCGCCCCGGCGTTGCGCCGACCGGCGGCGCCCGCACCCTCGTCCGCCGGGAGGTGAAGGGCCTGCACTCGGTCGTCCCGGGCGGCGAACTCGTCGAGCAGCAGTCCCGAGCCGTCCGGCGCCCCGTCATCGACACCGACCACCTCGATGTCTGTGAACGACTGTGAGAGCACCGACTCCAGGCACTCGCGCAGATGTCCGCGGGCGCGACGGACGGGGATGATGACACTCAGCCGGGGCATACACGCTCTTTCTCGGTCACTGGCACAGTGGGGCAAAGCTGGGAGGAGAGACGGCGATCAGGTCCCGTTGACGGACTGCGTCCCGGCGAGGCCGTGCTCGGCGGGCGCCGCCTGCCGTCCGCCGGAGCGGCCCCGGAAGGCCGGCGGTCCCGGATCCGTGGCGGGCGCACGTACGACGACGGGCACCGGCCGCTGTTCCGCCGGCGGGACCGCGGTCACCTGCACGTCGGTGTCGCCCAGGAAGACCCGGCGCACCACCCGCTCCGCCGCGTGCCCGTCGTCGTACGGACAGAACCGCGCCCGGAACACCGCCCGCAGCTGTGCGGAGCGGGAGCCACGCCAGTGGCCGGTGGCGAAGATGTCGAGCAGCTCGTCCTCGCTGTGCGCGATCGCGCCCGGCGGGCAGGAGTGCAGGTCGAAGTAGGTGCCGCGGGCGGCCTCGTACGCCTCCCGGTCGCTGCTGTGGATGACGATGGGCCGGTCCAGATTGGCGTAGTCGAACATCAGCGACGAGTAGTCCGTGACCAGGGCGTCGGAGGCGAGCGCGACCGCCTCGACCGACGGATGGCCGCTGACGTCGATGATCCGCGGGTGCGGCTCGCGGACCAGCGGAGCCTCGTACGAGTAGTGCGCGCGGGTCAGGATCACAAAGCCCGGACCGAGCTCCCGGACCACCCGCTCCAGGTCGAGGTCGAGGTGCTGGGTGCGCCGGTAGTCGCGGTGGGTGGGGGCGTACAGCAGGGCGGTGGCGCCCTCGGGGACGCCGATCGACTCGCGCAGCCGCGCCACATCGGCGGCGGTGGCCCGGTGGAAGAGGTCGTTGCGCGGATAGCCGTACTCGAGCGTCGTGCAGCCGGCCGATCCCGACGGATACGCCTTCTCCCATACGAGGGTGGAGTGCCGGTTCGCGGAGAGGGAGAAGTCCCACTTGTCGACGTTGGCGAGCAGCCGCTCGAAGTCCATGGAGCGGGCCGCCGCGGGACGGTCCCGAAGGTCCAGGCCCATCGTCTTCAGCGGGGTGCCGTGATGGGTCTGGAGCAGTACCTGGCCGGGCCGCTTCACCAGCCGTCGGTCGAAGTTGACGTTGTTCACCAGGTACGTGGAGCGGGCGAGAGCCTGCCAGTAGCGGTACGTCCCCGGGGCGAGCGGACGGGTCCCGGTGGGGACGGTGTGCGCGTCCTCGGGGCGGCAGATCCAGGACGTGTGCAGCCCGGGCACCAGTTCGCGGGCCTTCGCCTCGATCGCCGCCGGGTTGCAGGCGTAGCCGCGGTGCCAGTACGCGGCGAACACCGCCCGGTCCGCGCGGACCGGCAGCCGCAGCTGGATGCGGTAGTAGGCCTGGAGCGAGGCGGCCCGCGCCACCCGGCGCACGGCCCCGGTGAGCCGGCGCAGCCGCCCGCGCAGCAGCTTGGCGGACCACAGGGCACGGTACGTGCGGTGGGCGCCGACCCGGATCAGTCCGTGGCGCAGCCGGGTGCGGCGCGTGGCGGGCGCGCCGGGGGTGCGGTGGCGGGCGCAGTGGGCGCGGGCTCGGCGGAAGAACTCGGTGCGGCTGCCGTGCGGCAGCCTGCCGCGGGTGGTGAACAGCGTCGAGAAGTGGTCGAGCATCCTGCGGAAGATGAGCGGCCGCCACGCGGCGAGTGCGGGGCGGGCGTCGATGAACGCGAAGACCCGGTCGTACTGGTCGAAGATGTCGAAGTGCTTGCGGCTGGTGGTGGAGAGGATGTTGCCCTGACGCCGCTGCCGGTAGCCGACGCACACCTGGTCGAGGACCGCGATCGAACCGGCGGCCATCAGCACCGGGTAGGTCCAGGGGGTGTCCTCGTAGTAGCCGGGCGGGAAGGTGAACCCCTCGGCCTCGACGAACGTTCGGCGGTACGCCTTGTTCCAGACGACCATCAGGACCTTCAGCAGTCCGGGCCGGTCGGCGAGCGTGAACGTGACAGGGCCGGTCTCGGCGAGATGCTCGGCGAGCGTGTTGCGTACGCTCTCGCCGGTCCAGTACGTCCGGGCGTAGTCGTAGACCAGGACGTCCGGTTCGCCGGTCTCCCCGATCCGGTCGGCGATGGCCCGCAGGGCGCCGGGGGCGAGGGTGTCGTCGCTGTCCAGGAAGATCAGATAGTCGCCGGTGGCCTGCGCGATCCCGGCGTTGCGGGCGAGGCCAAGACCCACGTTCTCCAGCAGGTGCAGGGCCCGTACCCGGCTGTCGCGGGCGGCGAACCCGTCGATGATCGCGCCGCAGGAATCGGGGGAGCAGTCGTCGACCGCGATGATCTCGAAGTCCTCGAAGGACTGGGTCAGCACCGAGTCCAGGCTCTCGTCCAGATACGCCTGAACCTGGTACGCGGGCACGATGACACTGAACCGGGGCACAACACATCCATGGGTCGTTCGCTGGCGCGGGCGGGTGTTCCGCAAACGACCGATGGGGTGGGAAGGTTACGCCGAACGTGGCGTTCGCGCGAAGTGGCAGGTGGGGCGGGTCTCGTTAGGGGTAACGGGACCCGCCCCACGTTGACGTACAGCTGGTGGATTGCGGTCGGTTCGGTGTGCGGTTACTTGACCGCGCCCGCCATCACACCGGAGACGAACTGGCGCTGGAAGGCGAAGAACACCGCGAGCGGAATCACCATCGAGACGAACGCGCCGGGCGCCAGCACATCGATGTTGTTGCCGAACTGCCGCACCTGCTGCTGCAGCGCCACAGTGATCGGCGGGGAGTCGGAGTCCGCGAAGATCAGGGCGACCAGCATGTCGTTCCACACCCAGAGGAACTGGAAGATCCCCAGCGAGGCGATCGCCGGACCGCCCAGTGGCATCACGACCCGGGTGAAGAGCCGGATCTCGCCGGCCCCGTCGAGCCGTGCCGCCTCCAGGAGTTCACGCGGGATCTCCGCGAAGAAGTTCCGCAGCAGGAAGATCGCGAACGGCAGCCCGAAGGCGGTGTGGAAGAGAATCACGCCGAAGGTCGTCTCGAAGATCCCGATTTCGCCGAAGAGCTTGGAGACCGGGACGAGGGCGACCTGCACGGGGACCACCAACAACCCGACGACCAGCAGGAACCACCAGTCGCGGCCGGGGAAGTCCAGCCAGGCGAAGGCGTACCCGGCCAGTGAACCGATCACCACGACCAGGACGGTCGCGGGCACGGTGATCATGACCGTACTCACCAGGGAGTGGGTGATGGTCGAATTGTCCAGCAACCGGCTGTAGTTGTCGAAGGTGAGCTCGGACGGAGCGGTGAAGACCTTCCACCAGCCGGTCGCCGCGATGTCGTCGGCGCCGCGCAACGAGGAGAGCAGCAGCCCGATGGTCGGCATCAGCCAGAACAGGCCCACCAGGAGGAGGAAGACCCGCATCGCGCCGCCGCCGGTGCGGGCCGCGATCCGTGAGCCGAGGGACTGCGTCGCCTTCATCGTAGGGGTGGTCATCGGCGCCCCTCCTTCCGTATCCGGCGAATGTCGCTGTGCTTTCCCGGGAGGCAACCCCCGGACCCCCGGCCGGAGGCGGCCGTGGTCGACGGAGTCGTCATCGGCGCCCCTCCCTGCGGATCCGGCGAATGTTGAAGATCATCACCGGGATCACCAGCAGCAGCAGGAGTACGGCGATGGCGCTGCCGATCCCGAGATCCGCGTCCGTGCCGAACGAGGACCGGTACAGCTGCAGCGCCAGGACGTTCGCGTCGTCGAGGGAGGAGCCCGGCGCGATGATGAAGACCAGATCGAAGATCTTCAGCACGTTGATCATCAGGGTGACCAGCACCACCGCCAGGACGGGCGCGAGCATCGGCACGGTGATCCGGCGGAACACCTGCCACTCGTTCGCCCCGTCCACCCGGGCCGCTTCGAGGAGTTCACGCGGCAGACCCGCAAGGCCCGCCGCGATCAGCACCATGGCGAAGCCCGCCCACATCCAGACGTAACTCCCGATGATCCCGGGCGTCACCAGGGACGGGCCGAGCCAGTCGACCCCGTTGTACGGCTCCCTGAAGTTCGATGCGGGAAGCCTGAGCAAGGCGCCTTCGGCGGAGGCGGGCAGAGTGAACGTACCGTCCGCGGCCGCCGTCGCCGAGCCGACCACCTTGCCGTCCTTGACCGCCTCGACCTTCAGCCCCTTGAGGCCGAGTTCCTTGGCGTCGACGACATTGGGCTTCCCACCGCCGCCCATGGTGAAGTCCAGCCACGCGGTGCCGGTGACCTTCCCGGACTCCGTCGGGGCTGCCTTCGCCGGCTTCGCGTCCGTCGGCATCTTCGCGGGCGCCACACCGACCAGCGGCAATCGCACGGGTATACCGGCCCGTACCGGCGCCTTCGTGACGAACGACCCGCCGCCGCCCGCTTTCAGCGGATGGACCGGCAGCGGGTGTGCCTTCGGATAGCCGGCCGACTCCGCGAACGTGTCGTGCACGCCCACCCAGACGGCGTTGGCGACCCCCCGCTCCGGCGCCTGGTCGTACACCAGCCGGAAGATGATGCCAGCCGCCAGCATCGAGATCGCCATCGGCATGAAGACGATCAGCTTGAACGCCGTGCCCCAGCGGATCCGCTCGGTCAGCACCGCGAAGATCAGCCCCAGCGCGGTGGAGATCGTCGGCGCGAAGACGACCCAGATCGCGTTGTTCTTGACCGCTGTGCGGATGGTGTCGTCCGTGAACAGCGCCTTGTAGTTGTCGAGGCCGGCGAAGCCCGTACCCGCCTGGTCGAAGAACGACCGGTAGACGGAGTACACGATCGGATAGACCACGAGCGCACCGAGCAGCACCAGCGCGGGCAGCAGGAAGAGCGTCGCGATGATCTTCCGGGTGCCGGTCACACTCCGGCGCGTGCTTGTGTGATCAGGGCGCTCGGAGCGCTCGGGGGGACGCTTGTCGGCGGGGGGCACCGCGTCGGTGCCCCCCGCTGTCGCTGTCGTCATCCCGTCAGCTCTTGTACGCCTTGGCCGCGTCGGACTCCAGTTTCGCCTGGGTCCCCGCGATGTCCTTCGGGTTCTTCAGGAAGTCCTGGAGCGTCTTCCACTCGCCCTTCCCGGGCGTCCCGCCGAACGACTGCGGGGCCTGGTCGGACATGTCGAACCGGACGGCGTCACCGGCCGCGATCAGTGCCTTCGCCATGGTGCGCTGCACCTCGTTCGGATACGCGGCGGTGTCCAGGGACTTGTTCGGCGAGATGAACCCGCCCTGCTCGGCCCAGATCTTCGCGGCATCGGCCGAGGCCAGCCAGGTCAGCAGGGCCTGGGCACCCTTGCTGTCCTTCAGCGCCACTGCCGCGTCGCCACCCGTCACCACGGGCGACTCGGCGCCGACCGCCGGGAACGGGAACACCTTGGCGTCCGTACCGATCTTCGCCTTGGTCTGCGCGATGTTGACGCCGACGAAGTCGCCCTCGAAGACCATGGCGCCCTTCGGCTGGTCACCGCCGGTGAAGGTCTGGGTGACCGAGACCGGGAACTCCGTCTGCAGGGCACCGTCGGCGCCGCCCGCGATCAGGGACGGCTTGCCGAAGAGTTCGGCGAGCGTCGTCAGCGCGTCCTTGACGGACGGGTCGGTCCACTTGATCTTGTGCTGTGCCAGCTGGTCGTACTTCTCCGGGCCCGCCTGGGAGAGATAGACGTTCTCGAACCAGTCGGTGAGCGTCCAGCCGTCCGCGCCGCCGACCGAGACCGGGGTGACACCCGAGGCGGAGACCTTCTCGGCCGTCGCCATGAAGTCCTTCCAGGTCTTCGGCTCACTCGCCCCCGCGTTCTCGAACGCCTTGGCGTTGTACCAGATCAGGGACTTGTTGGCGGCCTTGAAGTAGACGCCGTACTGGGTGCCGTCCACCGCGCCGAGGTCCTGCCAGACCTTCGCGTAGTTCTTCGCCAGCTGCGCCTTCGCGTCGGCGCCGACCGGCTTGGCCCACTTCTTCTCCACAGCCTGCTTGATCGCACCCACCTGCGGGATCATCGCGACGTCCGGCGGCTGGCCCCCCGCGATCTTCGTACCGAGGAAGTTGACGATCGGGTCCTGTGCCGGGACGAAGGTGACCGTGGCGCCCGTGCGCTTCTCGAACTCCTTGAGGACCTTCATGAAGTTGGCCTGCTCGGGCCCGGTCCAGACGGCCGCGACCGAGATCTTCTCGCCGTCCAGCTTGGGCAGTGCGACGGCCGAGGAACTCGGCTCGTCACTGCCGGACCCTCCGCCCGTCTTTCCCTTTCCGCTGCCGCCGTCGTCGCCGCAGCCGGTGAGGGCCAGTGCGCCGACGGCGGTGAACACCATCGCGGCCCTGCGAATCCGAAGCGTTGTGCGCATCGCTGCCCCGTCTCTCCTGTGCGCGTGAACGGACGGGCGGGACCGCCGGTCGGTCGGCGGTGCCGCTCGCCCATCAGGTCGTCCTGTGCGCACCAGTCCTACGCCCGGTGCGCGGACGCCGCAATACCGCTTTCAGCCCCAACTAATCGATTGTGATGGGCTCGTGACGTGAAGTCAGGCATTTTCGGATCGCCGGACGGGCTTGCGGATGAAGCCCGTCGAGGGGGTCCCTCCCATGCCCTTGAGGCCATGGGAGAGATCGAGGACGCGCCGGCGACCGGGGCGAGGACGCCTCAGGAGTGGTAGGGCGCGAGCGGAGCTATTCGCTCGGCGTTCACCGAACGGGCGGCCCGCTCCAGCGCGCTGGCCAGCAGCGCCAGGTCCGTCGGTCCGTTGCCCAGTTCCCGGACCGGGCGCCGGGTCGGCGGATCGCCCATCCGCTCCCACTCCAGTGGGACGACGGTGGGCCGCAGGGTCGCGGTGCGCGGAATGCGGCCCGTGACCCGGCCGCCCTGGAACGGCGTCACCCGCCCGTCCGGATGCCCCAGCCGACCGCGGCCGGGTGCCGGATCCTCCGGCGAGGGTGTGGCGACGGGTGCGTCGAGCACCGCGCGCAGCCGCGCCCCACGGGCAAGCTCCGTGTCCTCCGTGCGGTCGGCGCGGGCGGACGTCGCGACCAGATGCACGCCCAGCCGGCCACCGTCCCTGGCGACGGACTCCAGCGCCCGTACGACCGAACCGGCGGCGGGCCGTCCCGGGCTGCCGAGCGCGGGGGCGACCAGGGCGTCGAAGTCGTCGACCAGCACGACGAGCCGGGGCAGCGGCGACGGACCGGGATCCGCGGACCGCGCGGCGGCGGGCCGCAGCCGGAGCGTGCCGCTCATCGCCGGGTCCAGGTCACCGCGCTGCTCGGCGGCGCTGGGGGCGCGTCGGCCGACCGTCTGCTGCGCCACGTCGTGCCGGGCATGCCAGTCGTTGAAGTCGAGCCGCCCGAGCAGCTCGGCCCGCCGCTTCAGCTCGCCACCCAGGGCCTGGGCGAACTCGCGCATTCTGACCGGATCGGAGGCGACCAAATGGGTGAACGCATGCGGGAGTTCCGCGCAGGGGTGCAGGCTTTCGCCGCGTTCACCACCGGCTCCGTCGACCAGCAGGATGCCGAGCCGGTCGGGACGCGCGGCAGCGGCCAGCGAGGCGGCGACGGCTCGCAGCAACTCCGTACGTCCACTGCCGGCCGGGCCCTCGATGAGCAGGTGGGGCCCTTCATCAGCCAGATCGACACTGACCGCACCCCGGGGCCCGGCACCGAGAACGACGACGGGCCGCCCGGCGAAGGCGACGGCGGAGGCGGGAGGCGGCGGGGTTGCGGCGCCGGGCGCGGCGGTGGCGGCCGCGGGCATGCCGGTGTCTGTTGCATGCTCCGCCCCGGGAACGGCTCGGGAGCCGGCGAAGTCGCCGGACGCGCTGCCGTAACGCCGCGCACCGACGCGGGGTGCGGGCGCGGCGGGGTGGTGGGTGCGGCCCGAGCCGGACGAGTCGGTGTCCGGGTATGCCGTACGGCCCGAACCACGGGCGCCCACGGCAGCCGCCTCCGGATCACCGGCACCGCCGGGAGCGGTCCCGCCGCCACCGCCTCTCCAGCTCCCCGACCCACGCACCGTCGCCCCCGGCTGGGTCTCGGAGGTCGAGGCCCAGCGGGCCATCAGGGAGGCCGGGGTGGCTCTGGCCAGGCCCAGTTCGTCCAGCAGGCGGGCGGACCGGGGGAGGGCTGCCGCCGGCGGGCGGCCGGGCGCCGTCGCCGGACCCTCCGTACGCAAGGGTGCCAGCGCCCGCCCGAACCGTTCCGCCCACGCCGCCGACACCGCGTCCACCGTGGCCACCGTGCCGTGGCCCGCGGCCTGTCCGCCCGCCGTGCGCAGCAGCCGCAGTGCCGTCGCCACGTCGCCGCTCAGCATCGCCACCGCTCCACACTCACGGAACGCGATCGACGCATGGCAGGCCGCCTCGTATGTCGCCGCGACAGGCGAGGTGGGCGACGCGGCCGGCGTCTCGGCCAGACAGATCAGATGGATCCCGGCCGCCGCACCCGCGGCGGCCAGCCGTGCCGTGGTCTCGCGCAGTACCGCGGATCCGGGGTCGCCGTCGACGATCACCACGGTGAACGGCCCCTTGTACCGCCGGGCGGCCTCGGCGACCGTACTCCGGTCGACGCTGGCCCAGTCGGTGCCGAGCGGCCCGTCGTCCAGTCGGCGCACCAGCTCCGTCGTGCGCGCCGTCGCCTGCTCACGGTCGTACGCGAGCAGCAGCCGGCAGTCCTGTCCGTGCATCGGCCGCAGATGGGGCAGCCAGCCGAGCCACACCCACTCGCGCCTGCGCTCGTCGGCGCTGCGGGCACGGTCCGTGCTGATGAGCACGATCTCCAGGTCGGCCGGGGAGTGCAGCGCGGCGAGCTGTGCCACCGTCGAGCGGGCGAGCCCGGCCAGCCGCTCCCGCGGACCGGCGAGCCCCAGCGAACCGGCCTCCCGAAGTCCCACGGTCACCGGCACGGCGGGCAGCTCCGCCCGGTCCGTGGTACCGAGCCGGACCACGAGCGCCTCGGGGTGCTCGGCGTCGCGCTCCCACAGCCGGGGTCCGGGCCCGAGCGCGGTCAGCAGCATGGCCGCCGGGTCGGGCCATGTCCCCGCCGAGGGCGAGCGCGGGCGCGGTACGGACGCGAGCGGGCCCGGCAGGCCCACCGCCCCCGCCTCGTCGGGCGCCGCCTCGTGCACCGGCTCGCCCTTGTTCCCCGCCAGCCGGCGCGCCCAGGCCCCTATCCCGCCGCGCCGGGGTGTCTCGTCGTCCGGGAATCGGCCGGACGCCCGCCGGGCGGTGCCCCGTACGCCCCCGTCGTCGGACCCGGCCGGTGCGCCGTCCGTGTAGGCCACGGGTGCGGCGCCCGCGCTGTACGCATGACCGGTGGCGTACCCGTCCGGTACCTCCGAGAGGCTCCCGCCCGCCGTCCGTGCGACCCGCAGATGCCCCTCGCCGTCCGGCGCGGTCGCCAGCGACGGCGTGGGCGAGCCCGACGTCAGCCGGAGCGTCGATTCGCCGAGCCGCAGCAGCGCGCCCGGCCTCAGCCGGACCGGGCGGTCGCGGACCTCCGTACCGTCCAGGGAGGTGCCGTTCGTGGAGCCCAGGTCGGCGACCGAGACCGCGCCGTCCTCGGAGACCGTCACCGCGCAGTGCAGCCGGGACACATCGGGGTCGTCGAGCGGGACGTCCGCGTCGGCGGACCGGCCGATCAGTATCTGTCCGCCGTGCAGCAGATGGACGCCGCCCGCATCGGGCCCCGCGACCACGTGCAACTGCGCCGGAACGGCGTCGGCCGCCGACTCGTCCTCCCCGGGGACCTGGAGCGAGAGCACCGCGCCGTCGACCAGTGGCGGCTCGCCGAGCGCGCACCGCTGCGCGTCGAGCCGGTCGCGGCCGGCGAACAGCACCACCGCTCCGCTGCCGAGCGAGCCGTCGGGCCCGGAAACGGCGGCGGCCAGGTTGGAGGCCACGGCGGCGAGTGCCGTCCCCGCGGGGGCGGTGACGAGCACGTCGCAGGCGCGCGCCGGGGTCTGGCCGCTGCGCGGCGCGAGGACGGTCAGCCGGATCTGCATCGCCGTCAGCGGTCCCTTCTGCGCGGGGTGCCCGGCAGGGGAAACGCCCTGTGATTCCCCCCACCCGGCACGGACGCGTCGTCCGGTACAGGTCGTCACGTACCGCGAGGTTCCGACCCCACAGTTCCGTGCTGGAGGCATCCTCGCACCTGCCGCTGACAACGCGCCCGGGGGCCACCTCGAAGTGATCTTGAAAGGTCGGCTGTGAACCCAAAAGTGCCTGCTTGGGCCGGTATCCGGAGCCGTGCACAGAAGCGGGGCAACCATCGGAAACCGGCCAGGCGCACGTGTGTACGGCAACCATCTGTCCGGTGTGGGCGTCTTCTTTCGGACACGATGGCTCACACCTCGTCCACGACCGGAAGGTGACCGACCGGTGACCCGTTCGAAGCCGTCGGAGCGGCATTAGAGTGGGCCGGAAACTCCCGGGGCGTGCTCCGGGAGGCCGTAACCACCACGATCAGCAGGGAGCGCATGACGTGCGGCCGGTAGGCAGCAAGTACCTGCTCGAAGAGCCGCTGGGACGCGGCGCGACGGGCACCGTCTGGCGCGCCCGCCAGCGGGAGACCGCGGGCACCGAGGCGGCCGTCGCCGGCCAGCCCGGCGAGACCGTGGCTATCAAGGTCCTCAAGGAGGAGCTCGCCAACGACGCGGACGTGGTGATGCGGTTCCTGCGCGAGCGGTCCGTGCTGCTGCGGCTCACCCACGAGAACATCGTGCGCACCCGCGACCTGGTCGTCGAAGGCGATCTCCTCGCCCTCGTGATGGATCTGGTCGACGGGCCCGACCTGCACCGCTACCTCCGCGAGAACGGCCCGCTCACCCCGGTCGCCGCTTCCCTCCTCACCGCCCAGATCGCGGACGCCCTCGCCGCCAGCCACGCCGACGGTGTCGTCCACCGCGACCTGAAGCCGGCGAATGTCCTGCTGTCCGAGCGCGACGGCCAGATGCATCCGATGCTGACCGATTTCGGCATCGCACGGCTCGCCGATTCCCCGGGCCTGACCCGGACCCATGAGTTCGTCGGCACGCCCGCCTATGTGGCGCCGGAGTCCGCCGAGGGCCGCCCGCAGACCTCCGCCGTCGACATCTACGGCGCGGGCATCCTGCTGTACGAGCTGGTCACCGGGCGCCCGCCGTTCGCCGGCGGCACGGCCCTCGAGGTCCTGCACCGGCACCTCAGTGAGGAGCCCCGCCGCCCCACCACCGTCCCGGCGCCGCTCTGGACGGTCATGGAGCGCTGCCTGAGCAAGGACCCGGACCAACGGCCCGGCGCGGAGAACCTGGCCCGCGGCCTGCGTACCGTCGCGGCCGGCATCGGTGTGCACGCCACCTCGGCGCAGATCGCGGCCGCCGACGGCGTGGGCGCCCTGCTCGCGCCCGACCCGGCGCCCGCAGCCGTTCCGGAGACCCCCGGTGCGGCCGACCCGACGCAGGTGCTGCCGAGCAATGCGGGCGCGTACGACCCGAACGCGGCGACCAGCGTCATGCAGCACTCACCCGGCCAGGGGTACGGACAGGGGCAGGGCCAGGGCGGGCACGCCGACCCGACCGCGGTCATGCCGCCCGTACCGCAGCGCCCCGACGGCCCGCCGCAGCCCGACGGCCCGCACCCGTGGCAGTCCCAGCTGCAGGCGGCCCGCGACCGCAACGAGCAGACGCAGGTCCAGTACCTCGATCCGAGCCAGGATCCGCTGCGCCGTCGGCCACAGCGCCAGCAGCCGCAGCAGGCTCCGCAGCACCGCCAGCAGTCGCCGCAGCACCAGCAGTACCCGCAGCAGCCGCAGCGCCAGCAGTACCCGCAGCAGCAGCCCCAGCAGTACCCCCAGCGCCGCCAGCAACCGCAACACCCCCAGCAGCAGTACGCACCTCCGCAGCAGCCGGCGCCCCAGCAGCCGGCCCCGCGCCAGCCCCGCGAGCCGAGGCAGCGCAGCGCCAACCCGATGAAGATCCCGGGTCTCGGCTGTCTCAAGGGCTGCCTCTTCACAGTGGTGCTGCTCTTCGTCGCGGGCTGGCTGATCTGGGAACTGACGCCGCTGCAGAACTGGATCGGGCAGGGGCAGAGCTACTGGCAGGCGATCGGCGACGCGGTCTCCTCCGTCACCGACTGGCTCTCGAAACTGGGCAGCAGCAGTGGCGGCTGACCGAGCCCGCATCACCAACTTCGTAGCTTTGTCGACTTCTGCGGAGCGATTTCGCCCGCAGAAGTGAAGGTCGGCGCCATCCAGGGCACGTAACACCCCGATCGCCGCGTAACTTTGTCGATCGGGGGTCCAACGCCAGCCGCTGAGGGAGCAGTCTTGGCACGGAATATCGGCAGCCGGTACACCGCCCACCAGATCCTGGGGCGCGGCAGCGCCGGCACGGTGTGGCTCGGCGAGGGTCCTGAGGGCCCCGTCGCCATCAAGCTGCTCCGCGAGGACCTCGCGTCCGATCAGGAGCTGGTCGGACGCTTCGTCCAGGAGCGCACCGCCCTGCTGGGGCTCGACCACCCGCACATCGTCGGCGTCCACGACCTCGTCGTGGACGGCAACGACCTGGCGCTGGTCATGAATCTGGTACGCGGTACGGATCTGCGCACCCGCCTCGACCGCGAGCGCCGCCTCGCCCCCGAGGCGGCGGTCGCGATCATCGCGGACGTCGCGGACGGCCTCGCGGCGGCGCACGCCGCCGGAGTGGTCCACCGCGACGTCAAGCCGGAGAACATCCTGCTCGACATGGAGGGACCGCTCGGCCCCGGCGGCTCGCACCCCGCGCTGCTCACCGACTTCGGCGTGGCCAAGCTGATCGACACCCCGCGCCGCACCAAGGCCACGAAGATCATCGGTACGCCGGACTATCTGGCCCCCGAGATCGTCGAGGGCCTCCCGCCGCGCGCCGCCGTCGACATCTACGCCCTCGCGACGGTGCTGTACGAGCTCCTCGCGGGCTTCACGCCCTTCGGCGGCGGCCACCCCGGCGCGGTGCTGCGCCGCCACGTCACGGAGACGGTGGTCCCGCTTCCCGGCATCCCCGAGGAGCTCTGGCAGCTCCTGGTGCAGTGCCTGGCCAAGGCCCCGGCCTCCCGGCTGCGCGCCTCCGAGCTCGCGGCGCGTCTGCGCGAGCAGCTCCCGCACCTGGCCGGCATCCCGCCCCTGGATGTCGACGAGCCGGGCGCCGAACCGGAACCGCAGCCCTACGACGAGCAGCAGTACGCCCCGGCCCCCGACGAACCCCGCCGTCGTGGCGCGGTCCCGCTGGTCCCCGGCGCCTCCCCGGACTCCAACAGGGACACCCACACCAGCATGCGCGTCCCGGGCCCCGACGAGCTCTCCGGCGGCCCCCGGGGCACCGCCCGGGCCCCCCGCGCCCCGGGCCAGCCCCGTCCGGGCTCGGCGCGGAACAAGTCGGCGGCCATCCGCAAGCGCCGCATCACGCTGGGCGCGGTGGCGCTGGTGCTGTGCGTGGCCCTGGGCGTGGGCGGCTGGCTGGCCTTCGGCGGCAATGACGCGGACACGACCCCGCAGGACACGAAGAACTCGGTGCCGGCGGCTCCGTAACCGCGCCGCGACCGCACGGATCCCCGTGGAAAGGACGGCCCGGGGATGGTCCGAGCCGACAGCCGTTACGCTGGACCCGTGGCAGTCGTCGATATTTCCGAAGAGCTGAAGTCCCTCTCCTCGACCATGGGGTCGATCGAGGCCGTCCTGGACCTCGAAGCGCTGAGGGCGGACATCGCCGCGCTCGAGGAGCAGGCGGCGGCGCCGTCCCTCTGGGACGACCCGGAGGCGGCGCAGAAGATCACCAGCAAGCTTTCGCACCTCCAGGCCGAGGTCCGCAAGACCGAGGCACTCCGCGGCCGTATCGACGATCTTGAGGTTCTCTTCGAGCTCGCCGAGGACGAGGGCGATGCCGATACCCTCGCCGAGGCCGAGAGGGAGCTGGAGTCCGTCAAGAAGGCGCTCGACGAGATGGAGGTCCGTACCCTCCTCTCCGGCGAGTACGACTCCCGTGAGGCGCTGGTCAACATCCGTGCCGAGGCCGGTGGCGTCGACGCCGCCGACTTCGCCGAGAAGCTCCAGCGCATGTACATCCGCTGGGCCGAGCGGCACGGGTACAAGACCGAGGTCTACGAGACGTCGTACGCGGAGGAGGCCGGCATCAAGTCGACCACCTTCGCCGTCCAGGTTCCGTACGCCTACGGCACGCTCTCCGTCGAGCAGGGCACCCACCGGCTCGTCCGGATCTCGCCCTTCGACAACCAGGGCCGTCGCCAGACGTCCTTCGCGGGCGTCGAGGTGCTGCCGGTCGTCGAGCAGACCGACCACATCGAGATCGACGAGTCCGAGCTCCGCGTCGACGTGTACCGCTCCTCCGGTCCCGGTGGCCAGGGCGTCAACACGACCGACTCCGCGGTGCGCCTGACCCACCTGCCGACCGGCATCGTCGTCTCCTGCCAGAACGAGCGCTCACAGATCCAGAACAAGGCGTCCGCGATGAACGTCCTCCAGGCGAAGCTCCTTGAGCGCCGCCGCCAGGAGGAGCAGGCCAAGATGGACGCGCTCAAGGGCGACGGCGGCAACTCCTGGGGCAACCAGATGCGTTCGTACGTCCTGCACCCGTACCAGATGGTCAAGGACCTGCGCACGGAGTTCGAGATCGGCAACCCCGAAGCGGTCTTCAACGGCGAGATCGACGGCTTCCTGGAGGCGGGCATCCGCTGGCGGAAGCAGCGCGAGAAGTAACCACCGAAGCGTACGAACGGCGGTGCCGGGCCCTTCAGGGGGTTCCGGCACCGCCGTTTTCGGCAGCCGGCCCGGCCGGGCAGGTACACGGAATTCCGCCCCGGGAAGGGGAGTTGGGGCTGCGAGTTGCGTGGGCGCCGTGGTGACTGCGTCACAGTCGTGATTCTGAATGACGGTCAACCGGCCGCAAAACGGTGCACATTGCGTGGAACGGGCTTGACGTCGTCCTTATCTGTGGACAGGGTGCTACTGCAGCATGCGTATGTCTGGGACAGGTGTGAACGGGGAGGGTGGCTTGGCTACGGCACGACGTGGCCCCGGCCGAGTGCCCCCCGGCAGAGCCGTGAGCCCGCATATGGCTGCTCCACTGACGAGAACAGCTACTGGGGGTAGCAGCAGATGACCAAGAAGACGCGGGTCCGCGTCGCGCGGATAGCCGCAGGTGCGGTAATCGCCGCGGGTGCCTCGCTCACCGCTGCCGGTGCGGCTTCGGCCGTCGGTATCGGTATCGGTATCGGCGTGGACGCCGGTGACGCCTCCGTCAACGCCCAGGTCGGCATCGCCGGCGAGGCCGGCGGTGATAACGGCGGGGGACCTGGTGGCGTCGACCCGGGCGGCACCGCCAACCAGGGTGGCGCGGGTGACCAGGCTGGTGCGGGTAACCAGGGTGGCGCGGGTGACCAGGCTGGTGCGGGTAACCAGGGTGGCGCGGGTGACCAGGCTGGTGCGGGTAACCAGGGTGGTGCGGGTGACCAGGCTGGTGCGGG
>NZ_JBICXB010000040.1:0-55098 GCF_043200055.1 Streptomyces sp. NPDC048496
CCTGCATCGAACGCGGCACCCGCCGCGACGACACCCTCGCCAACGCCTACCGCGACTGGCTAACCGCCGCTTGACAGCCAATAGGAGCATCAATCGCCGAGGCCGTTGTGTTCCAGCAACATGTCCTTCACAGAACACGCGCCACAATGAGGAACCATGATCCGTTTCGAGCACGTCACCAAGCGGTACGCCGACGGCACGACCGCAGTCGACGACCTTTCCTTCGAAGTGGCCGAGGGTGAACTGGTCACGCTCGTAGGGCCGTCCGGCTGCGGCAAGACCACCACCATGAAGATGGTGAACCGGCTGATCGAACCGACCGAGGGCCGGATATTCCTCGGCGGTGACGACATATCCGCCATCGACCCCGTGCGGCTCCGCCGCCGTATCGGCTATGTGATCCAGCAGGTCGGGCTGTTTCCGCACAAGACGGTGCTGGAGAACACGGCGACGGTTCCTCATCTCCTGGGCTGGAAGCGGGGAAAGGGCCGCGAGCGCGCCGCCGAACTCCTCGACCTCGTCGGACTCGATCCTTCCGTTTATGGTGACCGATATCCGGACCAGCTCTCCGGTGGTCAGCGCCAACGCGTGGGAGTGGCAAGGGCGCTGGCCGCGGATCCGCCGGTACTGCTGATGGACGAGCCTTTCGGCGCGGTCGACCCGGTGGTCCGTGAACGGCTGCAGAACGAATTCCTCAAACTCCAGGCCCAGGTCCGGAAAACCGTGTTGTTCGTCACGCACGACATCGAGGAAGCCGTTCGGCTCGGCGACCGTATCGCCGTCTACGGGCAGGGCTCCATCGAGCAGTTCGACTCCCCCGCGACCGTGCTCGGCGCCCCGGCCACCCCGTACGTGGCGGACTTCGTCGGCGCCGACCGGGGCCTCAAGCGGCTCTCCGTGACCCCCATCGAGGAGAGCGATCTCGACCAGCCGCCCGTCGTCCATCTGGACGACCCGCTCTCCCGGGCGACCGGGCGGCTGCGTGCCGAGGGTGCGCGCTGGGCCGTCGTCCTGGACGCCGACGACCATCTGCACGGCTGGATCCCGGCAGGCACCGCCCCCACCGAGGCCAAGGGCACGGTCCGCGAACACGCCCGCCGCATGGAGGCGTGGCTCCCCGTCGGCGCCCCGCTCAAGCAGGCGTTCGCCACGATGCTGCAGCACGACGCGGGCTGGATCGCGGTCATCGACAAGGAGAGCACCGGCCGGTTCCTCGGGGTACTCACCCCCGCCCGCCTCCATGAGGCGCTGCGCCGCTCGATCGACGCGGACGCCCAGGACCTGCCGCGCGCCGACGTGAATGTGGAGACGGTGGCCCGGGCAGGCTCGCTCTGAGAGCCCGTCGGGTGACCTTCGTCCGCCCGATCACAGGTCACCCGACAGGCTCTGAGCCGGGGGGCACGCGCCCGGCATCTCCACGAGCCTGCCGCACCCGGTCAGTTCTCGCTCAGCCGGCTGCTCAGCCACTCCAGCGCCGCAGGGATCTCCCGCCGCCAGGTGTTGAAATTGTGCCCGCCACTGTTCAGCACGATCGAGGAGACCTGGGCGGGCGCCTTCACCTTCGCTATGAACCTCCGCGTACTCCGGTAGTCCCCCTCGCCGTGCCGTGACGTCGTCACCAGGAACGACGAGTTGGGCTGGGGCAGATGGTCCAGGCACCACAGCAGGTTCGCGCGCTCTCGCTCCGCCCGGTTCCCGTGGAAGAGATCACCGGTCGTCGGGTCCTCGGCCGCCTTGTAGTACGCGGACAGACCGGCGCTCGCCGCGAACCTGTCCGGGTGGTGCAGGCCGATCTTCAGTGCGCAGTACCCACCGGTCGAGTCGCCGATGATGCCCCAGTTCCGTGCCCGCTTCCCGATCCGGTACGAGTCCGAGACCGCCTGAGGCAGATCCTTCGCGAAGAACGTCTCGGTCTGCGGCCCGCCCGCTATGTCCACGCACTCGGTGTCCCGCGGCGGCGCGACCGTGGGCCTCAGCATCACCAGGATCATCGGCTGTGCCCGTCCGGCTTTCACCCGATCGAGTGCGGTGCGTGGATACGCAAGACCCTTCAGGAGGTTCTCCGCGACGCCCGGATAGCCGGTGAGGACGACGACCGCGGGGAACTTCCGGTTGGCGTACTCCGGCTGGAAGTACTCCGGCGGCAGATACACGTACGCCGAGCTCTTGATCTTCGACCGCCGCCCCGCGATGACGATCTTGTCGATCCGGCCGGCCGTCGTCGGGCGCACATCACCGGGGACGTCCGGCCGCTGTATCCCGACCCGGACAATGTTCTTCGATGCCAGGGTCCTGGCCGCCCCGTCCGTGACCACGCCCAGTTCCTGCTGCCCACCGAAGAGATCGGTCCAGGAGCCGTAGAACAGAAAAGAATTGTTGGCCATCAGGCCGACCGACGTGAAGACCATCACCTGGGTCGCCAGCAGCAGGCCGACCCGGCCGAACACCGCGGGCACACTGCGGCGGGCCAGTCTCGGCCAGATCAGGACCGTGGCAGCGAACAGAACGACGGTCAGCACAGTGGACAGGGTCAGAACTGTCTTGCTGGTGAGCCCCATGGTTGAGTGAACTTTCTTGTCAGGAATTTTCCGGGTTGCGGGTGAACCCACCGCCCGGAAGCCTCGTCCTAGAGGTCGAACATCGTCCGGACCGCTTCGGCCGACGGACTCAAGAATCTCTCGCGGAGCCACGGGAAGCGATGTCTATCACGCTAGATGGGGATAAATCGGAATCGGTTCCGAATGCTGTACGCAAGTTCGTACGCGGACCGCGCCCCGAATCCGTACCGGCGCTCGTCGGCGCCTCTTGCACCCTCGTCGGTCTCATCGACGTCGCCGCAGGGGTGTTCCCCCGCTTCCGGCACAGCCGGATACACACGCTCGCCGAAGTCCTTCCAGGAGCCCTCGGCCCCTTCGCCGCCGCGCTGTCGCTGAGCGCAGGCGTCCTGCTGCTGCTCCTCGCCCACGGCCTCAAGCGGCACAAACGGCGGGCCTGGCGCGCCGCCGTGCTCCTGCTGCCGGCAGGCACGGCAGCGCAGTTCGTCTACCGGCACTCGATCCTCGGCGCCCTCGTCTCCCTCACGCTCTGCTTTCTGCTGGTCCGCCACCGGAGTGAATTCGCCGCGCTCCCCGACCCGCGCAGCCGTTGGCGGGCGCTGGCCAACTTTGTTCTCCTCGGAGCGGGTTCGCTCGGCCTGGGGCTGATCATCGTCTCCGTTCACCCCGGCCACGTCGTCGGCAACCCCTCCATCGCCGACCGTCTCCAGCACGTCCTGTACGGGCTGTTCGGCTTCGAGGGCCCCGTCGAGTACGCCGGAGTGACCTCCTGGACCGTGGCCTACTCGCTCGGCGCACTCGGTCTGCTGACCGCCGTCACCACCATCTACCTGGCATTCCGCCCCGAACATCCGGCCGCCCGGCTCACCGAGGAGGACGAGGTCCAGCTGCGGGCCCTCCTCGACAAGCACGGCGGCCGCGACTCGCTCGGCCACTTCGCGCTCCGTCGCGACAAGGGCGCCGTCTTCTCCCCCAGCGGCAAGGCCGCCGTCTGCTACCGCGTGGTGTCCGGGGTGATGCTGGCCAGCGGCGACCCGATCGGCGACGTGGAGGCCTGGCCGGGCGCCATCGAACGCTTCATGGACGAGGCCAAGGCGCACTCCTGGACCCCCGCGGTGATGGGCTGCAGTGAGACGGGCGGCGAGGTCTGGACCCGCGAGACCGGGCTCGACGCGCTGGAGCTCGGCGACGAGGCGGTGGTGGATGTCGCGGATTTCTCGCTCGCCGGGCGCGCGATGCGCAACGTGCGCCAGATGGTGAAGCGCATTGAGCGGAACGGTTACGAGACCCGCGTCCGGCGCGTCCGTGACATAGGCGAGACCGAGCTCGCCCGCATCCGCCGGGCCGCCGCCGACTGGCGCGGCACCGATACCGAGCGCGGCTTCTCCATGGCGCTCGGCCGGATCGGCGACCCGGCCGACGGCGACTGCGTCATCGCCACCGCCCACAAGGCCGACGAGCACACCGCCGACTCCCCGTACGGCGATCTGAAGGCCGTGCTCCACTTCGTCCCATGGGGCACGGACGGCATGTCCCTGGAGCTCATGCGCCGCGACCGCGCCGCCGACCCCGGGATGAACGAGCTGCTGATCGTCGCCTCCCTGCACGACGCGCCCCGGCTCGGCATCGCGCGTGTCTCACTGAACTTCGCGATGTTCCGCTCGGCGCTCGCCCGCGGGGAGAAACTGGGCGCGGGCCCGGTGCTGCGGGGCTGGCGCGGGCTCCTGATCTTCGTGTCGCGCTGGTTCCAGATCGAGTCGCTCTACAAGTTCAACGCCAAGTTCCAGCCCCGCTGGGAGCCCCGCTTCGTCGTCTACCGCACCAGCCGCGACCTGCCCCGGATCTCGTTCGCCGCGATGCAGGCCGAGGGCTTCGTCAACGTCGGGCTGCCCCGTCCGTTCGGCCGCCGATTCCCGGCCTCCCGGCCCCGGCCCTGCGCACACACACCGGGTCCCGAACCGGAGCGCGGTACCAGCGCGGCGTAACACCGCTCCGTACGGGCCTACGCTGGTCGCATGAGTACGTTGCGTGGACGAGGCACGGTCCAGGGCCTGCCGGAGTGGGACCGCTGTGCGGTCATGGGTGTCGTCAATGTGACCCCCGACTCCTTCTCCGACGGAGGCCGCTGGTTCGACACCACGGCTGCGATCAAGCACGGCCTCGACCTGGTCGCCGCAGGCGCCGATCTGGTCGACGTCGGCGGCGAGTCGACCCGTCCCGGTGCCAGCCGGGTGGACGAGGCCGAGGAGCTGCGGCGCGTGATCCCGGTCGTCCGGGGGCTGGCCCAGGAAGGCATCACGGTCTCCGTGGACACCATGCGGGCCCGGGTCGCCGAACAGTCCGTCGCCGCAGGCGCGGCGCTGGTCAACGATGTGAGCGGCGGGCTCGCCGACCCGGACATGATCCCGGTCGTCGCTGCCGCCGGAGCGCCGTTCGTGGTCATGCACTGGCGTGGCTTCAGCGAGTCGATGAACAGCCGTGCGGTGTACGAGGACGTCGTCGCCGAGGTCGTCGCGGAGCTGCGGACGCGGATGGACGCGGTGGTCGCCGGCGGTGTCGCCCCCGAACGGATCGTGATCGACCCCGGCCTGGGCTTCGCCAAGGACGCCGCCCACGATCTCTCCCTCGTCGCCCACCTCGACGAGCTGCGCGCGCTGGGCCGCCCCCTGCTGGTCGCCGCCTCCCGCAAGCGGTTCCTCGGCCATGTGCTGGCCGGTGAGGGCGCCGCACCGCCGCCCGCCCGGGAACGCGACGCGGCCACCGCCGCGATCTCCGCCCTCTCCGCCCGGGCCGGCGCCTGGGCGGTCCGGGTCCACGAGGTCCGGGCGACTGCCGACGCCGTCCGGGTCGCCCGCGCCGTCGAGGGAGCCGCGTGAGCGACGACCAGGAACAGGTGGCCGCCGACATCGCAGCGGTCGAACAGGCCAACACCGCCTTCTACGAGGCGATGGAACGCGGCGACCTGGACGAGCTCTCCGGGCTCTGGCTGCCCGGCGAGTACCTCACGATCTCCTGCGTCCACCCCGGCTGGCCGGTGCTCAGCGGACGCGGCGAGGTACTGCGCAGTTACGCCCTGATCATGGCGAACACCGAGTACATCCAGTTCTTCCTGACCGATGTCGGGGTCTCGATGACCGGGGACACAGCCCTGGTCACCTGCACCGAGAACATCCTCAGCGGCGGTCCCGCGGAGGACGGCGGCGAGCTCGGGCCGCTGGTCGGCCAACTCGTCGTCGCCACCAATGTGTTCCGCCGCACCGGGGACGGCTGGAAGCTCTGGTCCCATCACGGGTCCCCGGTGCTGACCGAGGACGAGGACGAGGACGAGGACGAGGACGAGTCGCCTTCCTGACCCCCCGCGGGGGCGCGGCCCCGTGCGGATACGCCCCTGAGGGGATTGAACTCCTGGCTGCGGGGTAAGGGACGCGCCCACCAGCCCCGCACGGTCCCGTCCATAGCCCCCGCGGGCGAGCACTGTCCGCGCTCGCAGGTAGATTCGAAACAGGGCACCTTGCCATCCGCACGCGGCCCCGTGTCTCCACGACCAACAACAGCAGGAGTGATTCGCGTGGATCGTGTCGCGCTGCGCGGCCTCAAGGCCCGTGGGAACCATGGCGTCTTTCCCCGGGAACGGGAAGAGGGCCAGACCTTCATCGTCGACCTGGTTCTCGGCCTCGACACCCGTCCCGCGGCAGCCGCGGACGACCTGACCAAGACCGTGCACTACGGCGTGGTCGCCGAGGAGGTCGTCGACATCGTCCAGGGAGAGCCGGTCGATCTGATCGAGACGCTCGCGGAGCGCATCGCCCAGAAGTGCCTGGGACACGAAGGCGTCGAGGAGGTCGAGGTCGTCGTGCACAAGCCGGATGCACCGATCACCGTCCCGTTCGACGACGTGACCATCACCATCACCCGGAGCCGAGCATGACAGCATTTTCTGCCCAGGGGCAGGGCGACCCGACCGTACAGCCGGTGCCCGCCTCCGTGGTCGAGCAGGTCGACGCGGCGGACATCACCCTCTCCAACCCCAAACCGGCCGTGATCTCGCTCGGCTCCAATCTGGGCAACCGCCTGGAGACCCTGCAGGGCGCCATCGACGCCCTGGAGGACACCCCCGGCCTCCGGGTCAAAGCGGTGTCCCCGGTGTACGAGACGGAGCCGTGGGGTGTCGCCCCCGGCTCCCAGCCGTCGTACTTCAACGCGGTGATCGTCGTGAAGACGACGCTGCCCCCGTCCTCCCTCCTGGAGCGTGGCCAGGCCATCGAGGAGGCCTTCGACCGCGTCCGCGAGGAGCGTTGGGGCCCGCGCACCATCGACGTGGACATCGTGGCGTACGCGGATATGGTCTCCGACGACCCGGCGCTGACCCTTCCCCACCCCCGGGCCCACGAGCGGGCCTTCGTGCTCGCCCCGTGGTACGACGTCGCCCCCGAGGCGCAGCTGCCCGGCCACGGCCCGGTGGCGGAGCTGCTCGGCACGATCGGCCGCGACGGCGTACGCCCCCGGACCGATCTGGAACTCCGCCTGCCCGAGTAGTCGTTAGGCTCAGGGCAGGTCAGCACAGGACACAGAACAGACAGCCGGACAGACGGGCGGACGGCCCGGTCGGCTCGGCCGGCGGCGAAGGGCGGCTTTCTCGGTGAAGCAACTACGGCTCGGGGTACTGGCCGGACTCTTCGCCGCGGCCGGCGTGCTGTCCTGGGGCGGTGCCCGCCTCTGGGACTCCCTCTCGACCCTGCCGAGCGTGCCGATCGCCGCGCCCATCGTGCTCGCGGTGATCGCCGTCATCCTGCTCGCGACGGCGCTCTCCATCCGCTCCCGGCTGCGCGCCCAGCGGGAGCGCCGCCCGGGGGCGAAGGGTGTCGAGCCGCTGATGGCCGCCCGCGCCGTGGTCTTCGGCCAGGCCAGCGCCCTCGTCGTGTCGCTGGTCGCCGGCCTGTACGGCGGCACCGGGGTCTTCCTGCTCGGCTCACTCGACATTCCGGCCCGCCGCGACCAGGCGATCTACGCCGGCTTCGCGGTGCTGGCCGGGATCGGGGTGGTCGCCGCCGCCTTGTTCCTGGAGCGCGTCTGCAAGCTCCCGGAGGACAAGGACGACGACAAGAGCGCCGCCTCGGCCTGACGTTCCGCCCCCCGCCCGGCCA
Source organism: Streptomyces sp. NPDC048496 (assembly GCF_043200055.1). Lineage (NCBI taxonomy): Bacteria > Bacillati > Actinomycetota > Actinomycetes > Kitasatosporales > Streptomycetaceae > Streptomyces > Streptomyces sp. NPDC048496. The sequence continues at coordinate 7,700 of NZ_JBICXB010000040.1, forward strand.
CCGGCACCGCCTTCGGCTCTCAGCCGGCCATGATCAGGCTCATTGCCTCGGCGCGCGTCGCGGGGTCACGGAGCTGGCCGCGTACCGCCGAGGTCAGCGTCTTCGCTCCGGGCTTGCGGATGCCACGCATCGACATGCACATGTGCTCGCACTCGACGACGACGATGGCTCCGCGCGGCTCCAGGATCCTCATCAGTGAGTCGGCGATCTGCGTGGTCAGCCGCTCCTGGACCTGCGGGCGCCGGGCGTAGACGTCGACCAGCCGGGCCAGCTTCGACAGGCCGGTGATCTTGCCGGTGGTCGCCGGGATGTACCCGACATGCGCGACCCCGCGGAACGGCACCAGGTGGTGCTCGCAGGTCGAGAACACCTCGATGTCCTTGACGAGCACCATCTCGTCGTGGCCGAGGTCGAACGTGGTCGTCAGGACGTCCTCGGGCTGCTGGTTCAGACCCGCGAATATCTCCTTGTACGCCCGCGCCACCCGTCCCGGCGTCTCACGCAGCCCCTCCCGGTCCGGGTCCTCCCCGACGGCGAGGAGAAGCTCACGCACCGCTGCCTCGGCCCGCTTCTCGTCGAACTCACCGATCGAACCCTGGCCGTCCAGCGTCACCGGGTCGGTCATCTGTGCCTCGTTCCTTCAACTGTCACCTGCGCGGACATCGCGCAGACATACAAAAAGCCGCGCCCCCACAGGCTAAAACCTGGGGGGCACGGCATCCATTCCGGGTCGGTGGACCCCCGTGACAGGGGCCACACCGGGGTCCGCACTAGCTCTCGGGACGGTCCTCAGGGATCGCCTCGGTGGCCGCGGCGGTGTCCGCCGGGGTCGACCCGTTGGCCGTGGTGACCCCGTTGGTGAGGGCGAGCTCCTTCGGCGAGAGCACCGGCGGCCGCGTCGACGGCGTACGCCGTGCGGAGCCGGTCCACGCCGGGCGGGCCGGACGCTTCACGATTCCGGCGAAGATCTCGGCGATCTGCTCCTTGCCGAGGGTCTCCTTCTCCAGCAGCTGGAGAACCAGGTTGTCGAGAACGTCGCGGTTCTCGACGAGGATCTCCCACGCCTCGTTGTGCGCGGTCTCGATGAGCTTCTTGACCTCTTCGTCGACGAGCGCCGCGACCTCTTCCGAGTAGTCGCGCTGGTGGCCCATCTCCCGGCCCAGGAAGGGCTCGGTGTTGTCGCCGCCGAACTTGATCGCGCCGAGCCGCTCCGTCATGCCGTACTGCGTGACCATCGCGCGGGCCGTGGCACTGGCCTTCTCGATGTCGTTCGCAGCGCCGGTGGTCGGGTCGTGGAAGACCAGCTCCTCGGCCGCGCGCCCGCCCAGCATGTAGGCCAGCTGGTCGAGCATCTCGTTGCGCGTCGTGGAGTACTTGTCCTCCTCCGGCAGGACCATCGTGTAACCGAGGGCACGACCGCGGGAGAGGATCGTGACCTTGTGCACCGGGTCCGAGTTGGGGGAAGCCGCCGCGACCAGGGCGTGTCCGCCCTCGTGGTACGCGGTGATCTTCTTCTCCTTGTCGGACATGATCCGGGTCCGCTTCTGCGGGCCCGCCACGACGCGGTCGATCGCCTCGTCCAGCATCTCGTTGTCGATCAGCTTCTGGTTGCTGCGCGCCGTGAGGAGCGCCGCTTCGTTCAGCACGTTCGACAGGTCGGCACCGGTGAAACCGGGCGTACGACGGGCCACGGCGCCGAGATCGACGTCCGGGGCGACCGGCTTGCCCTTCTGGTGCACCTTGAGGATTTCGAGACGGCCCTGCATGTCCGGCCGGTCGACCGCGATCTGCCGGTCGAAGCGGCCCGGGCGCAGCAGCGCCGGGTCGAGGATGTCCGGCCGGTTCGTGGCGGCGATCAGGATGACGCCGCCCTTCACGTCGAAGCCGTCCATCTCGACGAGCAGCTGGTTCAGGGTCTGCTCACGCTCGTCGTGACCACCACCGAGACCCGCACCGCGGTGCCGGCCGACGGCGTCGATCTCGTCGACGAAGACGATCGCCGGGGCGTTCGCCTTGGCCTGCTCGAACAGGTCACGGACCCGGGAGGCACCGACACCGACGAACATCTCGACGAAGTCGGAACCGGAGATCGAGTAGAACGGGACGCCGGCCTCGCCCGCGACGGCGCGTGCGAGCAGCGTCTTGCCCGTACCGGGAGGCCCGTACAGCAGGACGCCCTTGGGGATCTTCGCGCCGACGGCCTGGAACTTCGCCGGCTCCTGGAGGAACTCCTTGATCTCGTGGAGTTCCTCGACGGCCTCGTCGGACCCCGCCACATCGGCGAAGGTCGTCTTCGGGGTGTCCTTGGTGATCAGCTTCGCCTTGGACTTGCCGAACTGCATGACCTTGGAGCCGCCGCCCTGCATCTGATTCATCAGGAACAGGAAGACGACCACGATCAGGACGAAGGGCAGCAGCGAGAGAAGGATCGAGATGAACGGGGACTGCTTCGACGGCGAGACGGTGTAACCCTTCTCGATGTCACCGCTCTCGAACTTCTTCTGCAGCGTGTCGGCGAGCTGGACACCCTGGTCACCGATGTAGCTCGCCTGGAACTTGCTGCCGGACTCGCCCGAGAGTTTCTGGCCGTCCTTCAGCTCAATCTTGAGGATTTGTTCGTCGCCGGTGGTCAGCTTGGCCTGATCCACCTGGTTCCTGCTGATCGCCTGGATCACCTTGCCGGTGTCCACCGTCTTGTAGCCGCCCGACGAGCCGACGACCTGCATCAACACAAACACGGCGAGGACGGCCAGCACGATCCACATGACCGGCCCACGGAAGTATCGCTTCACGTCCATCCATACGGAGCGAAGTCGCCCCGTCCCTCCTGCCCGTAGGTAAATGCTGCTGTGAGAAAAGACTGTTCTTCGGACGGTACCCCAGCATTGTCGCCTGCGACCGCCTCGGCCGTCTGTCAAACCCGCCTTCAAAGGCTCCAACGGCGGGAACCCGTCAGGGGTTCCCGGGGGTGCACCCGGGTCGGGTGCGGCCGGAGGAGGGCTGCGGGACCTTCAGCCGCCGTAGACGTGCGGGGCGAGCGTGCCGACGAAGGGCAGGTTGCGATACTTCTCCGCGTAGTCCAGCCCGTAGCCGACGACGAACTCGTTGGGGATGTCGAACCCGACCCACTTGCAGTCGAGCGCGACCTTCGCCGCATCCGGCTTGCGCAGCAGGGTGCAGATCTCCAGGCTGGCGGGTTCACGCGAGCCAAGGTTCGACATCAGCCAGGACAGGGTCAGGCCTGAGTCGATGATGTCCTCGACGATCAGGACGTGCTTGCCCTTGATGTCGGTGTCCAGGTCCTTGAGGATCCGGACGACACCGGAGGACTGGGTGCCCGCGCCGTACGAGGAGACGGCCATCCAGTCCATCGTGACGGGGGTGGACAGCGCGCGCGCCAGGTCCGCCATCACCATCACGGCGCCCTTGAGGACGCCGACGATGAGCAGGTCCTTGCCCGCGTACTCCGCGTCGATCTTCGCGGCCAGCTCGACGAGCTTCGCGTCGATCTCTTCCTTGGTGAGGAGCACCGACTGAAGGTCGGTGCCCATGTCCTTCTCGTTCACCCGCGTCTCTTTCTTTGCCTGCCCGGTCCGGGGCGGTGCCCCGGCCGTGCGCGGCCGCTCGCCTGCATGTCAGCCGCTTGTGCTTCAGCTCTGCCGAATCACCAGTCTGCCACCCTGGCGCCGGGCTTCGACGCGGCCGGGCAGGTTGATGGCCTGCTGGCCGCGCCAGCCGGTGATCAGACGGTCGACTTCCTCGATGTGGCGGGCGAAGAGGGAACCGGCCGGAGCACCTGCCTCTATGGCCGCCCGGCGCAGCACCCGACGGCGTACGGCGGGGGGCAGCGCGTACAGCTTGGCGCAGTCCAGCTGCCCGGCGTCGTCCCGTACGGCGGTGTCGGCCTCGGCGGCCCAGGTGTCCAGGGCGTCGGCGTCGTCGCGGGAGAGCTGCGCGGTCCGGGCCAGGGCCTCGACGACGCCTTTGCCGAGGGCCTTCTCCAGGGCGGGCAGGCCCTCGTGGCGCAGCCGGGAACGGGTGTAGGCGGGGTCGGCGTTGTGCGGGTCGTCCCAGACGGGCAGGGACTGGACCAGGCACGCCTTGCGGGCGGTCTGCCGGTCGAGCTGCAGGAAGGGGCGGCGGTAGCGGCCGGCCGGGCCGGAGGCTGCGGCCATGCCGGAGAGCGAGCGGATACCGGAGCCGCGGGCGAGGCCGAGCAGGACGGTCTCCGCCTGGTCGTCACGGGTGTGGCCGAGCAGGACGGCGGCGGCCCCGTGGCGCTCGGCCGCGGCGTCCAGGGCTGCGTAGCGGGCGTCGCGGGCAGCGGCCTCGGGCCCGCCGTCGCGGCCGACCTGCACGGCGACGGCCTCCACCGGGTCGAGGTCCATGGCGGCGAGGCGGGCGACGACCTCGGCGGCGCGGACGCCGGACCCGTCCTGGAGGTTGTGGTCGACGGTGATGCCGCCGGCCCGGACGGCGAGTTTGCGGGCCTCGAAGGCGAGGGCGGAGGCGAGCGCCATGGAGTCGGCGCCGCCGGAGCAGGCCACCAGCACCAGCGGGGCGTCGGGGCGTTCGGGGAGCGCGGGGCGCCGCCTGCCCGGGCCGGCGTCGGCGAGCTCGGGGCGCGGGGCGCGTTCGGTGCGTTCGGTGCGTTCGGTGCGTTCGTTCAGTACGTCGTGGAGTACGCGGCGGACCGCCAGGCGTATCGCCGCGACCGCAGGATGGGGACCCATGTCCGGTGCCCTTCGTGAAGTTTTGGGGGTGCCTCGGAGCGTCGGGACGGGAAGAGTGCCGTCACCCAGAGTGCGTCGATGGTGACAGAGCCAAGCCGTTCATCGAGCATTGCACGCCTTCCCATGCCCCTACGGTCCCTCGGATGGGTGATTACCGGGGCGTACTTCTTCCGGCTTTCCCCGTCGGCCGCCTCATGATCACGACTCTGCCTTACGGTGCACCCTCGCGATCCAGTCCACCGGTTTGGCGATCTCGGCCTTGGTGGGGAGCGTGTTCGGGGAGGTCCAGACCCGGTTGAAGCCGTCCATGCCGACCTCGTCGACGACGGCGCGCACGAACCGCTCGCCGTCCCGGTACTGGCGCAGTTTGGCATCGAGGCCGAGGAGCTTGCGCAACGCCTGGTCGAGGCGGCTGGCGCCGCGCGCCCGGCGCTGCTGGAACTTCTCCCGGATCTCTCCGACGGAGGAGACGACCTCGGGGCCGACACCGTCCATCACGTAGTCGGCGTGTCCTTCGAGCAGGGACATCACGGCGGTGAGCCGGCCGAGGATCTCACGCTGGGCGGGCGTCTGGACGATCTCGACGAAGCTGCGGCCGCCGTCCTCGCCCTCCTCGCCCTCGGGCGTGCTGCCGGCGAGTGACTGGGCGGCCTCGCGGAGCCGTTCCAGCACGGTCATCGGGTCGACGTCGGTCTCGTCGAGGAACGACTGGATTTCGCCCTGCAGATGGTCGCGGAGCCAGGGGACGCCGGTGAACTGGGTGCGGTGGGTCTCCTCGTGGAGCGCGACCCAGAGCCGGAAGTCGTGCGGGTCGACGTCGAGTTCGCGCTCGACGTGGACGACGTTCGGGGCGACGAGCAGCAGTCTGCCGCCGCCGCTGAGGGAGGCCGGGAGCTCACGGCTCGCGGGGGCGAACGCCTCGTACTGTCCGAGGACCCGGGAGGCCAGGAACGACAGCAGCATGCCCAGCTCGACGCCGGTCACCTTGGAGCCGACCGCGCCGAGCACGGCTCCGCCGGGGCTGCCGGAACGCCGGTTCTCCATTCTCGTCAGGAGCGGGCGGAGCAGTTCGCGGAAGCCCGCGACGTTCGCCCTGATCCAGCCGGCCCGGTCGACGACCAGGACCGGGGTGTCCTTCGGTTCGGCCCCCTCGGAGATCATCCGGGTGAAGGAACGGACGTGCTCCTCCGACGCCTTGGCATGTCTGCGGAGCTCCGCGACGACCTCGCGGGCCTCCTCGCGGCTGATGTCGGGTCCCGGCCGCACGAGCCGGGTCGCGGTCGCGACCGCGAGATTCCAGTCGACCATCTCGGCACCACCGATGCTCGTCATGCGTCAACCGTACGTGCTCGGGTCCGTCCGCGGTGTGCTGTTGACCGGCTCATCGGGTACGGACGACGAGGCTCGTGGCGAGGGCGTCGAGGGCGGACTGTGCCTCGGACGGTGACGTCGTGCCGGACGCCAGGAAGGCGAAGGCGAGCAGCCGGCCCCGTGCGTCCACGACCGTCCCGGCGAGGGTGTTCACTCCGGTGAGGGTGCCGGTCTTGGCGCGGATCAGTCCGGTGCCGCGCGAGGCCGAGGTGTACCGGTGGCTGAGCGTGCCGGTGAAACCGGCCACCGGGAGGCCGGTCAGGACGGGGCGCAGCTCGGGGCGGCCGGGTTCGGCGGCGCGGGCGAGGAGGCCCGCCAGCAGCCCGGCGGTGACCTTGTCCTTGCGGTTCAGTCCGCTGCCGTCGGCGAAGTTCGCGCCGGCCAGCGGCAGGTGCAGCTTCTTCAGTCGGGCGGTGACGGCCCGTCGCCCGCCGTCGAAGTCGGCCGGTTCGCCGGCGGCCAGGGCGGTCTGCCGGGCCAACGCCTCGGCGATGTCGTTGTCGCTGTTGGTCAGGGCCCGTTCGACCAGGGCGGACAGCGGGGCGGAGAGATGCTTGGCGACCGGCAGGGACGCGGCGGCGGCGCGGCCCCGCCCCGGGGCGGACCCGGTGCCGATACCGGCGTCGTTCAGGAGTCCGGCGAAGGTGCGGGCGGCGTCACCGGCCGGGTCGCCGCTGCGCGGGGCGGGTCCGCTGTCCGTCCGGTCGAGCCGCCCCTCGTCCAGCATCAGGGCGCTGACCGGGGCGATGTTCTCGTTGGGGCCGATCGGGTGCAGGGCGGGGCCGGAGTACCGGGAGGTGTCGTACCGGAGCCGGACGGAGTCGACGCCGCGGTCGCGCAGGGCTCGTACGGTCCCGGCGGCGAGTTCGCGCAGCGCCGCCTTGTCGAGGGTGGGGTCGCCGCCGCCCACGAGGGTGAGGGTGCGGGAGTCCGGGGATGCCCGGACGGTCGTGGCGATGCGATGGTCGGGGCCGAGGGCGGAGAGTGCGGCGACGGCGGTGGCGATCTTGACGGTGGAGGCGGGCATCATCGGGGTGTCGGCCCCCTTCCCGTACAGCCGCTTGCCGGTGGCCGTGTCGATGATGACGGCGGTACGGACGGTGCCGAGCGCGGAGGAGTCCAGCAGCTTGTCGAGGGTGGTGCGGAGATCGGCCGCCGCTCCGTCCGGGGCGGCCTTGTCGACCTGGGTGCCGAGGGCCGCGAGGACGGCCGGGGCACTGGGTGCGGGGGCCGGCTGAGCGGGCGCGGCGGACGCGGCGGGTTCGTGATGTGCGCCACCTGTGCGGTCCCGGGCGGCTGCCCACTGCCGCTCGGCCTTACGCTGGCCCGAGTCCCAGGGACCGGCGGCGAGGACGGCGCCGGCCGCGAGCGCCAGGCCGAGGACGGCGGAGCCTGCCGTGAACTGCCAGTTGCTCCATCCGTTCACCTTGTTCAGGCAGCCCGCCACGGTCGGCCTGCGCAACGCGTTCAACGGGTTGATCGACGGTCTTTTCACCGGCTCGGCCACCGTTGACCAGCCCCTTTCGCGAGCACACATCTCCGTGGGGGACACTTAATCACCAGTCGTATGTGTTGATCATGGAGGAGCCACCCGTGGAGTTCGACGTCACCATCGAGATCCCGAAGGGTTCGCGGAACAAGTACGAGGTGGACCACGAGACCGGTCGGATCCGCCTGGACCGTCGACTCTTCACCTCGACCAGCTACCCGGCGGACTACGGCTTCGTCGAGAACACCCTCGGCGAGGACGGCGACCCGCTGGACGCGCTGGTCATCCTGGACGAGCCGACCTTCCCCGGCTGCCTCATCAAGTGCCGCGCCATCGGCATGTTCCGCATGACGGACGAGGCCGGCGGCGACGACAAGCTGCTGTGCGTCCCGGCCTCCGACCCGCGGGTGGAGCACCTGCGCGACATCCACCACGTGTCGGAGTTCGACCGCCTGGAGATCCAGCACTTCTTCGAGGTCTACAAGGACCTGGAGCCCGGCAAGTCCGTCGAGGGTGCCGACTGGGTCGGCCGCGCCGAGGCCGAGGCCGAGATCGAGGCCTCCTACAAGCGCCTCGAGGCGCAGGGCGGCAAGCACTGACACTGCGGTGTCCGTGACCGCCGCACAGGCGTGATCCCGGTTCCGCTTACGGCTTCTCGCACGGTAGGGACCCCACTCCCTGTCGTGGGGCAGGCCGTTACGGTTCCCGCTGCGGTTCCGTAAAGAGTTCGGCGCAAGGAACGGGCGGTACACCCCTCACCGGTGTGCCGCCCGTTTCGCATGTGCGCCCATGACCGTGCCCATACTGGGGCAGGAGCGCAACCCAAGACGCGCAGCCAAGAATGAGCGAGGTCCAGTGGTGGCGGAACCGGGCGGTCCCGAGGATCAGAAGCCCCAGTCCGACGAGGCGCGCAGCGCCTTTGTCCCGCCGGCCGGGGTGGGGCGCCCCGCAGTGCCGCCCGAGGACGACCACCCCACCTCGGAGTTCGCCCTCCCGGCCGGTCTGACGACCGAACCGCAGGCGTCCGGATCCGGCCCGGGACCGGGTTCCGCTTCCGGCTCCCGACCGGATTCCGGCTCGGGTTCGGGCTCGGACACGATCGGTTCGGCCTTCGCCCCGCCGAGCACGTACAGCGCCAGCCAGTCGCCGCCCGCCTTCACTCCCGCGCACGGCATGCCGATGATCCGGCTGACCAAGGAAGCTCCTTGGCAGGACCGGATGCGCACGATGCTGCGGATGCCGGTCGCCGAGCGGCCGGCGCCCGAGCCGGCGCAGAAGCCCGACGAGACGGGACCCGCGGTGCCGCGCGTGCTCGACCTGACGCTGCGTATCGGGGAGTTGCTGCTCGCGGGTGGTGAGGGCGCGGAGGACGTCGAGGCCGCGATGTTCGCGGTGACCCGCAGTTACGGTCTCGACCGGTGCGAGCCGACGGTCACCTTCACCCTGCTGTCGATCTCGCACCAGCCGTCGCTGGTCGACGACCCGGTGACGGCGAGCCGTACCGTACGCCGCCGCGGCACCGACTACACCCGGCTGGCCGCGGTCTTCCGGCTCATCGACGACATCACCCACGAGGAAGTCGAGGTCTCCCTGGAGGAGGCGTACCGGCGGCTCGCCGAGATCCGCCGCAACCGGCATCCGTACCCCGGCTGGGTGCTGACGCTGGCCGCCGGCGGGCTGGCGGGGGCGGCATCGGTGCTGGTCGGCGGCAACGCACTGGTCTTTGTGGCGGCGGCGGTCGGCGCGATGCTCGGCGACCGGCTCGCCTGGCTCTGCGCCGGGCGCGGCCTGCCGGAGTTCTACCAGTTCGTGGTGGCGGCGATGCCCCCGGCCGCGATGGGGGTCGCGCTGACCCTCACCCACTCGACGGACATCCGGCCGTCCGCCGTCATCACCGGTGGGCTGTTCGCGCTGCTGCCGGGGCGAGCCCTGGTGGCGGGCGTCCAGGACGGCCTGACCGGCTTCTACATCACCGCGGCGGCCCGGCTCCTCGAAGTCATGTACCTCTTCATCGGCATCGTCACCGGGGTGCTGCTGGTCCTGTATCTGGGAGTGCAGCTGGGCGCCCAGCTCAATCCGGAGACGCGGTTCGTGGCCCACGACCGGCCGGTGGTGCAGATCCTGGCGTCGATGGCCCTCTGTTTCGCCTTCGCGATCCTGTTGCAGCAGGAGCGGTCCACGGTGCTCGCGGTGACCCTGAACGGCGGTGTGGCGTGGGTGATCTACGGGGCGATGGCCCGGACCGGGGGTATCTCGCCGGTGGCGGCCACGGCGGTGGCCGCCGGGCTGGTGGGGCTGTTCGGGCAGCTGCTCTCGCGGTACCGGTACACCTCGTCGCTGCCGTTCATCACGGCCGCGATCGGTCCGCTGCTGCCAGGCTCGGCGACGTACTTCGGTCTGCTGGGTGTCGCGCAGAACGATCTGGTCCGGGGGCTCGCCTCACTGTCGACCGCGGTGGCGACGGCGCTGGCCATCGCGATCGGGGTGAATCTGGGAAGCGAGATCTCCCGGCTGTTCATGCGGGTGCCCGGAGCGGTCGGCGGGGCGAACCGCCGCGCGGCCAAGCGGACGCGCGGCTTCTGACCCGGGTACGGGACAGCCCTTATGGCCTCCCTGTCCTGGGGGAGGCCGTAAGCGGTCAGCGCTTGGCGTGGCGGCCGCGCTGGCCGGTGGACGGGGCTCCACCACCGACGATCGGGCCGTGGCCCTCGCCGCCCCCGGCGGCTGCTTCCTTCTTCGACTTGCTGCGGGCGCGCAGGAACTCGACAGCGATCGGCACCACCGAGATCAGCACGATCAGGATGAGCATCGCCTCGATGTTCTTGCGGACGAGCTCGATCTGCCCGAGCCCGGCACCGAGCAGGGTGACCCCGACGCCCCAGAGCACGCCGCCGATGATGTTGAACGTGATGAACGAGCGGTAGTTCATCCGGCTCACACCGGCGATGATCGGCGTGAATGTACGCACGACAGGCACGAAGCGGGCCAGGATCAGCGACTTCGGCCCGTACTTCTCGAAGAACTCGTGGGCCTTCTCGACGTTCTCCTGCTTGAAGAGGCGGGAGTCGGGGCGCTTGAAGAGCGAGGGCCCGACCTTGCGGCCGAAGAGATAGCCCACCTGGTCGCCGATGATCGCCGCCAGCGCCACCAGGACGCAGACCAGCCACAGCGGGGTGTGCAGCTTGTCCGTCGTCACCAGCAGACCCGTGGTGAACAACAGGGAGTCGCCGGGCAGGAAGAAGCCGATCAACAGCCCGGACTCGGCGAAGACGACGACCAGCACACCGAGCAGTCCGAACTGCCCGATGAGATAGTCCGGGTCCAGCCAGCTCGGTCCGAGCGCAAGCGTATTCAAGGGTCCGGGCTCCAGGATCGGTCGATGGCGGCTGCGTGGCCGCCCAAAGCTATCAACGCCGGGAGACAGCCCCGGGTTCCAGTGGGCCGCGCGGGGATGAAAAGCTGCCCCCCAGGAGGTGCCACACGATGGGCATTGAGGAATTCGGCGGCGGGCAGACGGCACAGTCCGATGTCCTGGTCGTCACCACGAACGACGTCCCCGGGTACCGGGTGACCCAGGTGATCGGTGAGGTGTTCGGTCTGACCGTGCGCTCGCGTCACCTCGGCAGCCAGATCGGCGCCGGGCTGAAGTCGATGATCGGCGGCGAGCTGAAGGGGCTGACCAAGACCCTCGTCCAGACCCGGAATCAGGCCATGGAGCGGCTTGTCGAGCAGGCGAAGGCGCGCGGCGCCAACGCGGTGCTGATGATGCGGTTCGATGTGACGGAGGCAGCCGACGTGGGCACGGAGGTCTGCGCGTACGGCACGGCGGCCGTCATCGAGAAGGCCTGACCGTCCCGACGGGCACCGACGGGGGTCGAGGCGCTCTCGACCCCCGTACCTGGAGTTACGCCCGGCGCTCCGCATTGGCGTTGATCGCATCCCGCAGGTGTTCGGCCAAGCCGGGCCCGATCGACTCGTAGTAGGCGCGGAACTGCGGGTCGCTGACGTACATCTCGCCGAGCCCACGATGGATCTCGTACGTGCATTCGTAGAACCATGTGGAGATGTGGAGCCGGTGCGCCTCGGCGAGCTCCATCGCCCGCTCCCCGGTGGCGGGTTCGCCCGCCTCCATCACCGCGGTGTACGCCTCGCTCCACTCGGCGATCTCGGCCTGCATCCGCTTCCAGTCGTCCTTGGTGTAGCGGGCCACCCGGCGCTGCGACTCCGCGTACGTGGCGGTGGAGCCCCAACGGCGCTCCGCCTCCTCCGCGTGCTCCTCCGGGTCCTTGGCCCCGAAGACCTCGAACTTCTCCTCGGGCGTGAGATTGATACCCATCTTCCGTGCCTCCAAGGCTGTTTCGACGGCGGCTGCCATCTTCTGGAGTTCGGCGATCCGGCCGGACAGCAACGCGTGCTGACGGCGCAGGTGGTCCCGCGGATCCGCTGCCGGGTCGTCGAGCAGCACCGCGATCTCTTCGAGCGGGAAGCCGAGTTCCCGGTAGAACAGGATCTGCTGCAGCCGGTCGAGGTCGGCGTCGCTGTAACGCCGGTGACCCGCGTGGCTGCGCCCGCCGGGCGAAAGCAGTCCGATCCCGTCGTAGTGGTGCAGGGTGCGCACCGTGACTCCGGCGAACCCGGCGACCTGTCCCACGGAAAAGTCCACGGCTCTCCGCTCCCTTCTGCTTTCGCTCTGTACGTCGGTGCGTCGGTACGGACCCGAGCCTGAGCCCTGACGTGACGTGAGGTGCAAGCCCGAATTGCCCTCACACCCCGATGCAATGGCTCAGTTATGCGACTTTTGCGTAGCTATGGTGACCCGATGGCCTCCGACTCCGTCGCTCTCGCCCGGACCACCCCGGCGCGCCGGCTGCTGCTCCTCATCGTGCCCGCCCTGGTCGTCGGGACGGCCTCGGCCCTGATCCTGCTCGCCGTCAGCCTGCTCGCCGAGCAACTCCAGAACGTGCTCTGGAAGACGCTTCCGGACGCGCTCTCCATCGGCCGCTACTCCTCGCCGTGGATGATCGTGATGCTCACCGCGACCGGCCTCGCCGTCGGGCTGGTCGTCCGCACGGTGCACGGCCACGCAGGCCCCGATCCGACCACCACCGGGCTGGTCGATCCACCCCTGCCTCCGGACGTCATCCCCGGACTGCTGGTCGTGACGGTACTGGCGCTGGCGGGCGGGGTCAGCCTGGGGCCCGAGAGCTCGATCACCGCCGCCAATATCGCACTCGCCTCCTGGCTGGGCCGCCGGGCCGCCCCGGGCAATACGGCCGGCCTCTGGATCGCGCTCGCCTCGGCCGGGACGATCGGCGCCCTCTTCGGCACCCCGGTCGCCGCGGCCCTGATCGTCTCCGAGTCGTTCACCACGCGCGGCGGCGAACCGGGCGCGCTCTGGGACCGGCTCTTCGCCCCGCTCGCGGCGGGCGCCGCGGGGCGCTCACCATGACACTGCTGGCCCATCCCAGTTTCGACCTGTCGCTGCCGCCGTACCCGGGAGCGCACTGGGCCGATCTGCTCTCGTCGACCGTGATCGCCTCGGAGGGGGTGCTGCTCGGTCTGACGGCGGTGTACGCGGTTCCGCACGCGCACCGGGCATTCCGCGCGCTGCGGCATCCGGTCCTGATGCTGACCGCCGGCGGTCTGCTGCTCGGGCTGCTCGGCGCGCTCGGCGGGCATCTCACCCTCTTCAAGGGGCTGGACGAGGTGAAGGAGCTCAGCGCCGATCCGAGCGGCTGGTCGGCCGGGCAGTTCGCCGCCATGGCCGTGGTGAAGGCGGCCGCCCTGGTGATCGCCACGACCTGTGGCTTCCGGGGCGGGCGGATCTTCCCGTCCGTCTTCGTGGGCGTCGCGCTCGGCATGTGCGCCCATGCGCTGGTCGACGCGGTGCCGTTGGCCCTCGCGGTGCCGAGCGCGGTGCTGGGGGTCCTGCTGGCCGTCACCCGGCAGGGCTGGCTGAGCCTGTTCACGGCGGCGGTGCTGGTCAGTGACTCGGGAGTGCTGCCGCTGCTCTGCGTCGCCTCCCTGCCGGCCTGGCTGCTGGTGACCGGACGGCCGCAGATGCAGCTGCGCGCGGACGGCACACCGCTGCGGTGAGCCGGGGCCCCTCCCGGTCCCGTCCGACGCGCCGGTCACGACAGTTGTCCGTATCGTCGCATTCGTACGGTCATGCCTCGCCCTGCCCCACGGAGGTTCGCGCAATGCCCACGCCCGTCGAGTCGCCGTCATCCACCGCTCCTCCACCGGCACCGTGGCCACCATGACCGAGGCGATCGCGGAGGGCGCCGAGAAGGCGGGCGCCGAGGTCCGGCTGCGCGGGGCCGCCGAGCCGGCGCTGACCGCCGCCCGGGTGCGGGCCGATCGCGTCGTGAAGTTCACCCGTGCCATCAAGGACGGCCTCGCGGCCGCGCGCTGACCGAGCACCGAGCAGACCACCGTCAGAGCCACCACCAGCTGAGAAGGGCTGTCCGCCGATGCCTCTCCATCAGGGTTCGAACCACGGCAGGGCACCGTCCGAGAAGCACCGCAGGCTCGCCCTCAACCCCTTTTTCGGGGAGGCGGACCCGACCGCGACCATGACGTCCGCGCCCCCCAGACATCAGCTGCCCGACGGCCCGCTGCCGCCCTCCACCGCGTACGGACTCGTCCATGACGAGCTGATGCTCGACGGCAACTCCCGGCTCAATCTCGCCACTTTCGTCACCACCTGGATGGAGCCCGAGGCCGGCTCACTGATGGGCGAGTGCCAGGACAAGAACATGATCGACAAGGACGAGTACCCGCGCACCGCCGAGCTGGAACGACGCTGTGTGGCGATGCTCGCCAACCTGTGGAACGCCCCCGCCCCGTCGGCGGCCGTGGGCTGTTCGACCACCGGCTCCAGCGAGGCCTGCATGCTCGCCGGCCTGGCGCTCAAACGACGCTGGGCGGCCAGGAACGCCGACCGCTACCCGGCGACCGCCCGGCCCAATCTGGTCATGGGCATCAACGTGCAGGTCTGCTGGGACAAGTTCTGCAACTTCTGGGAGGTCGAGGCCCGGCAGGTCCCGATGGAGGGCGGACGCTTCCATCTCGACCCGCAGGCCGCCGCCGAGCTCTGCGACGAGAACACCATCGGTGTCGTCGGGATCCTGGGCTCCACCTTCGACGGTTCGTACGAGCCCATCGCCGAACTCTGCGCCGCCCTGGACGCGCTGCAGGAGCGCACCGGGCTCGACATCCCCGTCCATGTCGACGGTGCGTCCGGGGCGATGGTGGCACCGTTCCTGGACGAGGGCCTGGTGTGGGACTTCCGGCTTCCCCGGGTGTCGTCGATCAACACCTCCGGGCACAAGTACGGCCTGGTCTACCCGGGCGTCGGCTGGGCGCTGTGGCGCTCGTCGGCCGAACTCCCCGAGGAGCTCGTCCTCCGGGTCAACTACCTGGGCGGCGACATGCCGACCTTCGCGCTGAACTTCTCCCGGCCCGGCGCCCAGGTGGTGGCTCAGTACTACACGTTCCTGCGGCTGGGGCGGGAGGGCTACCGGGCCGTTCAGCAGGCGTCCCGCGATGTGGCGAGCGCACTCGCCGCCCGGATCGAGAAGCTGGGTGACTTCCACCTCCTCACCCGGGGCGACGAGTTGCCCGTCTTCGCGCTGACCACCGCGCCCGATGTGCGGGCGTACGACGTCTTCGACGTGTCACGGCGGCTGCGCGAGCACGGCTGGCTGGTGCCCGCGTACACCTTCCCCGCCAACCGGCAGGACCTGTCGGTGCTCCGGGTGGTGTGCCGCAACGGTTTCACCTCGGACCTCGCGGAACTGCTGCTGGAGGACCTCCGCCTGCTGCTGCCCGAACTGCGCAGCCAGCGGCACCCGTTGAGTCATGACCGGGAGGTCGCGACGGCCTTCCACCACTGACCGAGGAGCAAGCCGGCGCCGGGGGCGGCCGGGTCGGGATCGGATTCGGGTCAGTGGCTCAGCCGGCCGAACCGCCGCACCGCAAGCGGAAAGAAGACCGCGATCAGGGCCACCGGCCAGACCACCGCGAGCAGTCCGGCATGCTCCGCCGCCCAGGATCCCCCGGCCCCGCCCGGGTTGCCGAACAGGTCGCGCACCGCCGTGGCCGTCGCCGACATCGGGTTCCATTCGACGACCGCGCCCAGCCGGCCCGGCATCGACTCCGGTGTGGCGAAGACGTCGAACCCCGCCACCTCGACCCGGCCCTCGTCGTGCCGCAGCAGCGTCGACAGGATGCGTACGGCCGTGGTCTTGCCGGCGCCGTTGGGGCCGAGCACGGCATGCACCGTGCCCTGGGCGACCCTGAGATCGAGGCCGTCCAGGGCGCGCTTGCCCCCGTACCTCTTGTGCACATCTTCGAGAACGATCGCGTCGGTCAAAATCGCCACACCCTCTCGCGGCCCTCTAGTCAAACTTGACTAGAGGCAGAAGATAACTGCGGCTCCCTCATTCGTCAAACTTGATTAGTCGTTGTCCCCGGGATCCTGGACACCGGTCGCGTACGGGTTCTCCTCGCCCTCGGCGAGTACGCCGACGAACGGATCCCCCTCCCCCGCGAAGGTGTACGCGCCGCCCTCGATCCGCGCGATCAGCCCTCGCGTCCACTCGGCCCCGGCGTCCGCAGAGTGGACCCACATGTTCATGATCTCGCCGATGTGGCCCAGCGACTCGGGCCCGCCCTCCGGCGTGTAGTACTCGGTGACCGAGGCCCGCCAGGCCGCCAGCCCCGCCACCCGCTCCTTCAGCAGCGCGACCGCCTCGGACCGCTCCAGGTCGACGATGAAGCCGATGCCCGCCGACAGCACATCCATCTTCTGGTCGTACACGGTCAGCGCGGCACGCAGCAGCGCGAGGTACTCCTCGGTGCCCCGCTCGGTGATCTCGTACTCGGTTCGGGGCGGGCCGCCCGCGGTGCTCGGGGCGATCTCATGGGCGATCAGCAGCCCTTGCTTCGCCATCTGCTTCAGGGCGTGGTAGATCGAGCCCGGCTTGGCGTTGGACCACTCGTGGGCGCCCCAGTACTCCAGGTCGTTGCGGACCTGATAGCCGTGTGCCCGGCCGTGCTGTCGCACGGCTCCGAGGACCAGCAGCCGGATCGCGGACATCCACTCACCCTTCCTATTCAACTTTGACTAGGGTAGCCCGCCTCCTGCGCGATCAACTCGAACGCGGTACGGCCGTCCAGGGACTCCCGGATGATGTCCGCATGCCCCGCGTGCCGGGCGATCTCCTCGACGAGATGGACCAGCAGCCAGCGCATCGAGCACTTCTGGTCCTTCGGGAACCAGGGCGCCTCGGGCAGCGGGAAGGTGTCGTTCATGCTCTCCACCGAGTGGATGAACCCCTCGGTCTCCGCCGCGACCTTCGCCCAGAACTCCAGCATCTGCGGGACGGTCCCGTCCCCGATGAGCCGGAAGCTGTCCCCCCAGGTCTCCTCGGTGCGGGCCTTCTCGTTGGGCCGCTGCTGGGCGAGGCGCAGCCAGTTCAGCTCGGTCTCGGCGACATGCTTGAGCAGCCCGGAGAGGGAGAGTCCACTGGCGCTGGGCCGGCTCGCCGCCTGCTCCTCGGTCAGCCCGATCAGCGAGCGCCGGATCGCGCCGCGTTGTCCTCGACGAAGGAGAGGAGCGCGCCGCGCTCGTCGTCGTGGGCTTCTGCGGGAACGTGAGTGACCATGGTGTCCGCCCTTCGGAACCGTTCGGGCTTGTGCCCGGTGTCTTCCTGACACCGACCAAGCTACGGACCCTCGCGGACAGCTTTGGTCCTCAACAGGCGGGCATCAGAGCGAGAATTCGGTCCGGCCGTGCTGGATCGAGATCCACTTCTGGGTGGTGAACGCCTCCACGGTGGCGTCGCCGTTCAGCCGCCCGGTCCCGGAGAACTTCTCGCCGCCGAACGCCACCAACGGGTCGTCCGCGATCGTGGAGTCGTTGACGTGGAACATTCCGGTCACGATGCGCTGCGCGAACCGCACCCCGCGCTCGGCGTTCCCGGTGTGCACGGCGCCGCTCAGCCCGTACGGAGTGTCATTGGCGATCCGTACGGCCTCCTCCTCGCCGTCGAACGTCATCAGCAGCGCCACCGGGCCGAAGATCTCCTGGGTGAGCAGCGGCGAGTCGTCCGGGAGCCCCGTGAGGACGGTCGGCTCGACGAGATTGCCGCGGGTGCGGCCCCGTACGAGTGCCGTGGCGCCTTCGGCGACCGCCTGGTCGACCAGCGCGGTCAGCGCGTCGGCCTGGAAGGTGTTGATGACCGGGCCGATCTGGGTTTCGGGGTCGCGCGGGTCGCCGGTCCTGAGCGCCGCCACCTTGGCGGTGAACTTCTCGGTGAACTCGGGTGCGAGGGAGCGGTCCACCAGGATGCGGTTGGCGGCCATGCAGACCTGCCCCTGGTAGACGAAGCGACTGAAGACGGCCGCGTCGACCGCGTAGTCGATGTCCGCGTCGTCCAGCACCACCAGGGCGCTGTTGCCGCTGAGTTCGAGGATGGCCCGCTTGAAGAGTCCGCCCGCGGTCGCACCGACATGGCGGCCGACCCGGTCCGAGCCGGCGAAGGAGATCACCTTGGGCACGGGGTGCGCTATCAGCGCGTCGCCGATCTCGGCGATGTCGGTGACCAGGACGTTGAGCAGTCCGGCGGGCAGCCCGGCGTCCTCGAAGATCTTGGCGATCAGTCCGCCGCCGACGACGGGAGCGTTCTGGTTGGGCTTGATGACGACCGCGTTGCCGAGCGCCAGGGCCGGTGCGACCGACTTCATCGTCACCAGGAAAGGGAAGTTGAACGGGCTGATCACGCCTATGACGCCGACGGGCAGCCGGTAGACGCGGTTCTCCTTGCCGTCCAGCGGGGACGGCAGGATCCGCCCCTCGGGGCGCACCGCCTGCTGGATCGCCTCGCGCAGGAAGTCCTTGGCGCAGCGGATCTCGAACTCCGCCTTGAGCCGGGTGCCGCCCAGTTCGTCGCTGATCGCCCCGACGATGTCCTCGGTGCGCTCCTCGGTGATACGCAGGGCGCGTTCGAGGACGAGGCGGCGTTCGTACGGGTTGGTGGTGGCCCAGACCCGCTGGGCGCGCTCGGCGGCACGATAGGCCTCGTCGACCTCCTGCGCGGTGGCGACGGTGATGGTGGCGAGCTTTTCCCCGTTGTACGGATTGAAATCGATGATGTCCCACGAGCCCGTGCCGGTCCGCCACTCACCGTCGATGTACTGGTTGGCCAGCTCGTTGAAGAAGGACATGCGATCCCTTACTGCAGGTGCAGACTCCTGTTGATACGTCATCGTACTGATGAATCAGGACAGTTGGAGAAGACCGCGGAGCAGATCACGGCTCTCTTCGGGACCCGGACTGTCGTGGTGGAGCCGCGTCATCGCCCGTTCGTACTGGGCGACTTCCTCGGCCTTGTCCAGATAGAGCGCACTTGTCAGCTGCTCCAAATAGACAATGTCCGACAGGTCGGATTCCGGGAATCGCAGCATCGTGAAGGAGCCGCTCTCTCCGGCATGCCCGCCAAAACTGAAGGGCATCACTTGAAGCGTGATGTTCGGCTGCTCCGACATGTCGATCAGATGGCGCAATTGTGCGCGCATCACCTCGCGTTCGCCGTACGGGCGGCGCAGTGCCGCTTCGTCCAGCACGGCATGGAAGCTCGGAGCGCGTTCGGAGACGAGGACCTTCTGCCGCTCGAGCCGGAGCGCGACCCGGCGGTCGATCTCGGCGGCGGGGGCGCCGGACATGCCTCGGGAGACGACGGCGTGTGCATAGGCCTCGGTCTGCAACAAGCCGTGAATGAACTGGACTTCGTAGATCCGGATGAGCGAGGCCGCCCCCTCCAGACCGATATACGTCTGGAACCAGCCAGGCAACACGTCTCCGTAACTGTGCCACCAGCCCGCCACGTTGGCCTCGCGGGCCAGGCCGAGGAGCGAGTCGCGCTCCGCCTCGTCCGTGACCCCGTAGAGCGTGAGCAGGTCCTCGACGTCCCTGGCCTTGAAGCTCACCCGTCCCAACTCCATGCGGCTGATCTTCGATTCGGAAGCGCGGATGGAGTAGCCGGCCGCCTCGCGGGTGATGCCGCGC
This sequence comes from Streptomyces sp. NPDC048496, assembly GCF_043200055.1. Lineage (NCBI taxonomy): Bacteria > Bacillati > Actinomycetota > Actinomycetes > Kitasatosporales > Streptomycetaceae > Streptomyces > Streptomyces sp. NPDC048496. The sequence goes on from NZ_JBICXB010000040.1 coordinate 27,366, forward strand.
GAGTCGCGCAGCCGCCTGAGCTGAGAGCCCAGCAGGATGCGCCGCACCACGGATCCACTCGACTCGCCTGCCGCCACCGGTCCAACCCTCCCCATCGCTTCCTGGGCATCGGGGCGCCCCCTGAACCCCAAGAGGCGGATTCTGCCATCAAAACGCTTCAGCCCGTACTCATTCGATTACGGAAATGAGAAGACTTCCGGAAAGCCATGAAACTGCCCGTAGGAAGAAATGAGCAAGAATCGGCACGGGGTCGGACAGGTCCGGCGCGTGCACGTGCATCTGCCCTTGCATCTGCTCAGCGCATTCGGAACCATGGGCCCCGCGCACCTGCGTGCTCGTTCGTGTTGTGCCGCTGTACCACCGCAGTACCGCTACAGCCGCGAATCCCGGGAGTGCCTCGCATGGGGACGAATGGATCGACGATGCTCGGGCCGTTACGGCAGGGGCTTCCCCCCGCCGACCCCTCAGCCGCCTCCGGATCAGCCACCTGCACCCTGCCGGCCCGGTACGAAGCCGTCGGTGGGGCCCGCCAGTTCACCAAGGCGACGCTGGCCCGGTGGGAGCTGAGCGACCGTTTCGACGACGTCGCCCTGGTCGTCTCCGAACTCGTCACCAACGCGCTGCGGCACGCGCTGCCCGATGACGCCCCGAGGGACCCTCAGGAGCCTCCGGTAAAGCTGCACCTGATGCACTGGTCCTCACGTCTGGTGTGCGCGGTGCGCGACCCCAGTCAGGCGAGTCCGGTGGCGTCCGAGGCGGCGGACTCGGCGGAGTCGGGCCGCGGTCTGTTCCTGGTCGAGTCGTTCAGTGACGGCTGGGGCTGGCACCCGTCCCCCGCACTGGGTACGGAGAATCCGACCGCGGGCTCGCAGGCGCTGCGCGGCAAGGTGGTCTGGGCGCTGTTCCGGCTCTCCGACACCGTCTGACGCACGCGGCCAGGCGCGGCGTTCCGCGCGCACGGCCTGCGCTTTCCGCCCGTACGGCGGTCAGCCGCCCGCTATCAGATGATCGAACTCCCCGTCCTTCACGCCGAGCAGCAGCGCCTCTATCTCGGCCGGCGTATAGACCAGGGCGGGCCCGTCGGGGTGGCGTGAATTCCGCATCGCCACACCCCCGTCGGGCAACTTGGCGAACTCCACGCAGGATCCCTGGGAGTTGCTGTGCCTGCTCTTCTGCCAGACGACTCCGCGAAGCTCTGTGGCGGCCATGCCGTTGTACACGTGGTGCACAGGACGCTCCCCGAGTTGCAAGGTGCAAGTGTCAACTGGTTCGGATCATAGCTGTGTTCATATGCCGATGCATGAGCAGATGCACGTGCACGCGGGGTGTTCTGTTGATTACAGCTTTACCTTCGCCCGCCCGCTCTCACGGAGAGTCAGACGAACGGGGCGTCTATTTGGCTCCCGGCAGCAGAAGTTGCCCTGAAACTCGATCGGAACTCCCTGGTAACTTTGGGCGGTCTTTCGTCAACAAGGGGGAATTCCAGGTGCACCCACTCGTACGAACCGGCGCCGTCGCTGTCGCGGGTCTGGCCGCCGCGGTCGCGCTGACGGGCTGCGGCAGTGACAGCGGGAAGAGTGACTCGGACACGGGCGCGGCCGGCGGGCCCACCTCGGCACCCGCCGACGGCAGCGACAGCGGTTCCGCGGGAGACGCCGCGGCGCTCGACGGGACATGGGCCGCGGTGACCGACGGCAAGGCCGTCGCCCTGTCGGTCACCGCCGGCAAGGCCGCGCTCGTCGCCGATGGCCACGTCTGCTCGGGCGAGGTGAAGGACATGGGCAAGGTGATGCTGGCGCTGAAGTGCACCGACGGCGACACCGCCCGCACCATGGGAGCCATCGCGTCCAACGACGGCAGGACGATCGTCGTCCAGTGGGACGCCGGCGGCAAGGACACGCTGGCCAAGACGGAGCCGGGTGCGCTGCCGACGGGCCTGCCGGGCCTGCCCACCCCGTGACGCGGGAGCGCTGCCGGACCGTTCAGCTTCGTCCGGCACCGCTCGTCCCGGGCCGGGCGCCCGCGCCGCCGTCCAGCGCCCGGGAGAACTCCTCCAGGGACTCCAGCAGCAGATCTGCCCCGTTCCGTACGACCGGGTCGGATGTCCGCCCGCGCCGCCGGTCCTCCTCGTCCCACCGCTCCAGCGCCTCACGGACCGCGTCCCAGCCCGGCGTGCGGCGCTCCCGCACATCCTTCGCGCCCTGCGCGGTGGCCCGGCGCAGCTCGTCGGCGAGTTCCGCGGCGGCGGGGACGGGAGCGGCGCCGCACTCCGGCAGGTGCGCCTCCATCAGCATCACGGCCCGGCCCAGCTGGGCGAGGGCCTGCTGGGCGTCCTCGGCGGCCGTGCGGGAGAGGCCGCGGTGGCGCACGGGTTCGTGCTGGGCCCTCGCGACCGCCTCCTGCCAGGCCACGCGCGCTTCTCGGGAGGCGAGAAGCGCGGCGCGGACGTCCTCGGGGCCGCGCTCCGCCGGATCCGCGTGCTGGTCGACGACCGCGGCGGCGTACCGCCCGCCGGCCGCCAACCAGTCGCCGAGCCGGTTGCGCAGCCGAGGGGTCTCCCAGGCCGGGTAGACGGCGTACGAGATCATCGCGAGGAGCCCGCCCACCAGGGTGAGGACGACGCGTTCGGCCACGGTCTGCGACCAGTTGTCGCCCGCCATGCCGAGCAGGAAGACGACGTACGCGGAGACGCACGCCTGGCCGACCACGTACCCGGTGCGCATCAGCAGGTACATCAGCAGGGCGCAGCCGACGGCGAGCGCTGCCGCGGGACCGGCACCGGGATGGGCGGCCCGGACGATGGCGGTGGCGACGACGACCCCGACGATCGTGCCGCCGAACCGGCCCGCGGCTCGGGCGTACGTCTGGGAGAACTCGGGCCGCATCACCATGACGGCGGCCATCGGCGCCCAGTAGCCATGACCGAACGGCAGGGCGGCGCCGATGAGATAGCCGACGGCGACGACGGCAGTGACCCGGACGGCGTGCCGCAGGATCGGCGAGCCGGGGCGGAGTTCGGCGCGCATCGCCCGCAGGACGACGGGGACCAGCCGCAGCAGGGTGGGGCGACGGCGGTGCGGGGCGATCGTGTCGGCCGCGTCATCGGCCTCCGCCCGGTCCTCCTTCGTCCCGTCGCCCTCGGCGGTCTCGATGACATCGGCGAGCAGCGCGCTGAGGCGGCGCGCGGCACGGCGCGCGGCTCCGGTGAGGATCGCCCCGGTGTCGGGGGTCTTCAGGACGGCGACCGCGGGGGCGGGAAGGCGCACCGGGGTGCCGTGCCGGATGGCGCGGGCCGCGGCGTCCAGTACGGAGGCTGCGGCGGCGAGGAGTTCGCGGACCCGGCCGCGCTCCGGACCTTCGGCGGGGGCGCCCACCGCCGGGTCCGCGAGCGAGGCGAGCACCGGCCTGATCCGTTCGGCGACGCCGCGGGAGCCATGCAGTTCGGCGGGGCGGTGACGGGCCTGGCGCGGGGTGACGGCGGCTGCGCTGCGGGCGGTCATCAGCGGGACCGGGTCGAACGCGGCGACCGGGTCCTGGCGCAGCCTGCGGGCGTAGTCGGCCTCCGCCGCCAGCGCGTCGGCGAGGGCGTCGCGCTGGGCGCCCCATCTGCGTATGGGAAACAGGACGATCAGCGCCGCCTGGACGACTCCGCCGAACGCGATCATCACAGCGTGTACGGAAGCCTGGGCGACGGAGGTGGGGAGGGTGATCGTGACCAGCATGATGCCGACATTGGACGCGGCGATGATGCCGCCCGTCGGCCCGGCCGCCCAGGCCAGCCCGGCCAGGAACGTCCAGAGGACCAGCAGGACCATGAACAGCGGGAGATGGGCGCCGGTGAGATAGCCGAGGAACGTCGATACCGCGAGACTCGCACCGGAGACCAGGGCCAGGACGGGCCGGGGGCGCCAGCTGCGCTGGAAGGTGGCGATGGCCGCCTGGAACGCACCGAACGCGGAACTGGCGGCGACCACCGGCCCGAAGAAGGCGAGGCCGACCCCGATGACCAGGGCGAGTCCGGCCGCGCCACGGACCGCGACGAGCGGTTCGAGGCGCCGCCGCTCGATCGTCAGCCCCGAGCGGGCGGTCTCTCTCAGCGCCCGGAGCCAGCTCATGGACCGAGCCTAGTCGGAATGCCCCTCATGTGGACTTTCTGGCTATTCGGTCGAGGGAGGGGCGCCGCCTGCTCGCCTACTCCCCGCTACCGGGAACCGTCGATGCCCGGCCACCGCTCGCCCATCCGGGCCCGGTCGGCGGCGGCCGTGCCGTGCGCCCAGCCCTCGCCGTCCGTCACTCCGCGCACCCGGGTGCTGGTCGTCCGAGGGAACATCCGGTCCGCGGCGTCCGTGACCGCCACGTCCCGCGCCGCCAGGACCGGCAGCAGATCGCCGTCGGCGGCGACTCCCTCCGAGACCGAGGCCGCGGTCACCCGGGCGGTGTCGGACGCCAGGCGCGCGCCCAGCCGCTGGACGTACGCCATCAGGAAGGACTGACGGAACGTCTTGGTCCGCTTGCGCCCGCCGGCCCGCTGGCCCGCCTCGACCTTCGCCATCGCCGCCGTGCCCTGGACCAGCAGGGAGGTGTACAGCAGCTCCACGGCCTCCAGGTCCGGCTCGAAGCCGACGACCGTCGAGAAGCCGAGCTCGCTGTTCCACACGGCACGGCAGCGGTTCGCGGAGGCGACGGCGTCGAGCAGGATCGCCTTCGCCGTCTCGTACGGGGCATCGACCCCGATCCGGCAGGCACCCGGCGCCTCCTTGCTGTGCGTACGGGCGGCGAGGAGGGCCTCGTCGATGGAGTGCCGGGCCATCAGCTCCTGCGCCTTGGTGGTGAGGGCCTCCGCCTCCTCCGGGAACCCGGTCGCCTCCGCCTTCGCGAGCAGCGCGCGGATCCGGGTCAGCATGCGGGGTTCGTCGTGCGCGGGCGGCAGATCGAGCCGGCGGCCCGGTGCGCCGGGCGGCGGACCGACCGGCTCGATCGAGGGGAGCCGGAGCAGCAGCCGGCAGAGACCGAGGAGGGCGGAGGCGTACGCGAACCGGTCGGGCCGGTTCCGCGGCGGCGGCGCGGGCAGCTCGGCCAGCTGGGACCGCCAGCGGGGCGGCAGCTGCTCGTACCGGCCGGTCTCCGAGGTGATCAGCCCTGCGGCGAGCCCGGCCCCGGTCTCGTCGAGTTCGCGGCGGACGATCCGTACGACATCGGCGGGCTGCCAGCCACGCTCCCAGGCACGGCGGACGAATTCCTCTCCGCGCCGGACCAGTTCCGCGTCGGCGGCCGGATCGGCGGCGAGGAGGGAGGCACCGGTGTCGAGACCGGCGTCGCCGTCCGAGTAGAGGGCTGCCGCGAATGCCTGGTCGATCACCGAATCCATGAGGTCAGGGTAGGCAGGCGGCGCGGCAGGGCAGGCCTGGCCCTACCCCGGAGACGGGTTCTGGTGGTCGTGTCCGCAGGTTCCGCGCGCGGTTCGATCGAAGACATGACCTCCAGCCTGCCCCACTCCACTGTCAGTCCCACCTGCCAGACTCACAGACATGACCGCACGCTGGGCTCTGGCCACCACGGAGACCGGCGGTGCCCGCCTCACCCCCCTGACTGCCGACGGCCTTCCCGCCGCCCCGGTCCTGACCGAACCCGACCTCGTGGAGGCGGTCCGTTCCCGTCCGGATGTCATCCGCTGGGTCTGGCGGTCGACCGGCGAGATCTACCCCCGCCTGCTCGCCGCGGGCGTACGGATCGACCGCTGCTACGACATCGAGGCAGCCGAGTCCCTCCTCCTCGCACACGAGGGCCGGCTCGGCGAACCCCGCTCCGCCGCGGCCGCCCACGCCCGCCTCCGTAACGCCCCCGTACCCCCCGATCCCCCCTCCCGCGCCGCGGAGCCCGGCTCGCAGTCCTCCCTCTTCGAGCCGCAGTCCGGCACGGACATCCCTTTCGAGGCGCTCCTCCAGGTGTACGCGGAGCAGCTCCGCCGCCACGACGCCACCACCCACCCCGGCCGCATGCGTCTGCTGACGGCCGCCGAGTCGGCCGGCATGCTGGTCGCCGCCGAGATGAACCGGGCCGGCCTGCCCTGGCGGGCCGACCTGCACCGGGAGCTCCTGCACGACCTGCTGGGCGAGCGGTACGCCGGCGGCGGCGAACCCCGCCGACTGGCCGAGCTGGCCGAGCAGGTGTCCACGGCGTTCGGCCGTCGGGTCCGCCCGGACCTTCCCGCCGATGTGGTCAGGGCATTCGCACAGGCCGGGATCAAGGTGAAGTCGACTCGCCGCTGGGAGCTGCAGGAACTGGACCATCCGGCCGTGGAGCCGCTGATCGAGTACAAGAAGCTGTACCGGATCTGGACGGCGCACGGCTGGAGCTGGCTCCAGGACTGGGTGCGGGACGGCAGGTTCCGCCCCGAGTACCAGCCGGGCGGCACTGTCAGCGGCCGCTGGACCACCAACGGCGGCGGGGCGCTGCAGATCCCCAAGGTGATACGGCAGGCGGTCGTCGCCGACGAGGGCTGGCGGCTGGTCGTCGCCGACACCGACCAGATGGAGCCGAGGGTTCTGGCCGCGATCTCCCGCGACCCCGGCCTGATGGAGATCGCGGGCCATGACGGCGACCTCTACACGGCGCTGTCGGACCGCGCCTTCCACGGCGACCGCGACCACGCCAAGCTGGCGCTGCTGGGAGCGATCTACGGCCAGACCTCGGGCGACGGCCTGAAGAACCTCGCGGCGCTGCGACGGCGCTTCCCGCTTGCCGTGGCGTATGTCGACGACGCGGCGAAGGCGGGCGAGGAGGGCCGCCTCGTACGGACCTGGCTGGGCCGGACCAGTCCGCCGGCGGCCGGGAGCGGGGACGACGACGAGGCCGGTATCCCGCAGGAGAGCGACGAGCAGCCGTCCGGAGAGGGCGAGTTCACGCCGGGCTACGCCTCGTCGAACGCCCGGGCGCGCGGCCGATTCACCCGCAACTTCGTGGTACAGGGCAGCGCCGCCGACTGGGCGCTGCTGTTGCTGGCCGCACTGCGTCGGTCCCTGGCCGTCGCCGGTCTCCGGGCCGAACTGGTCTTCTTCCAGCACGACGAGGTGGTGGTGCACTGCCCCGAAGAGGAGGCCGAGGCAGTCGTGAAGGCGATCCGGACCGCCGGTGACCTGGCGGGGCGGACCGCCTTCGGCAGGACGCCGGTGCGCTTCCCTTTTACAACGGCGATCGTGGAACGCTACTCCGACGCCAAGTAGCAGAACTCATCCCTCGGGGCGTTCGGCCGCCTCCGTCCCGGGCTCGCCCTTCCGCAAGGGCTGCGTGGGCTGTGTCGGCTGCGTGGGCTGCACCGTCTCCGCGTGCGGAACGACGCGCCCTGTACCCGCACCCGGCCCTCCGAACCCGCCGAAACCGGCCAGCCCATGGTCGTAGTGCACGGCCCGCAGATGCCGGTGCCGGTGCCGGGAATTGAGCAGATGGATGACGTACGCCGTCAGCGCGATCATCGCCAGGACGACCGCCGCGGTGATCAAGCTGTCCATGAGAGACGGCCCCCTTCGCGCGCAGGCCGAGACTTCTCCAGGCTACTCCGCGAGCCGTCCGCACAGGTCGCCGGCCGGACGGGGAAAGCGGCCCGGACCAGGAACGTTTCCGTTCCGGCCCGAACCTGGGCGAGCCCGCGCAGCGGTGCCGGCCCCGAGGGTTCCGCAGTGCCCGGCGCATCCAGTCCGTGAGCCCGGCACGCAGCGGGGAATCGGGGCTGGTCCGGGGCTCGGCCAGGGAGTGCGTGATGAACGTCCCCGCACCCTGGCGGACCTCGACGAGACCGGCCCGTTCCAGTTCCCGGTACGCCTTCAGCGTGGTGTTCGGGTTCACTTTGGTGGCCGCGGCCACCTGTGCCGCGGCGGGCAAGCGGTCACCCACGGCCAACACGCCCATGCGCAAGGCCTGTTCGACCTGCCGGATGATCTGCAGGTAGGCGGGGACGCCGCAGCGCCGATCAATGCGGAACACCATCGCTTCGTTCCGCGGGACGAAGAGGAGCTGCCCATGGACGCCGCCGGCCATGAAGGAGCCGTACGGATCATCCGGGATCCACCACGGGTCGCGGCACGAGAGGGCGGCGGGCGCCGCGCACAGATGCCCTCTCGTCCGGACAAGGAAGAACCCAGGTCACGGTGAGTGACCTGGGGTTTCCCTGAGTCGCCTCCGGGATTCGAAACATGGGGCCATAAGCACGTATGAGACCACTGGCGCACTGCCGGAGATCAGCTGACCAGCCGGTTCAGGACGTCACGCAGCTTTTCGTCGGCTCGGACAGACCGGGACCGCACATACGGTGGCTCCCGGTGCTCCATATCGACTCGTAAGCGTCAGTCGTCGCCGACGACTCCGTTGTCGATACGTCGCTCTCCCGGGAGCCTAGCCAGTTGCCGAGATGGGTGTCACTCGGGTCGATGGACGTCTCCATCGGCGGTGTGGCTCTCACCGGTCGCCTGGTGTATTAGCTAGCTTCCTCCTTATTTGTCCGTAGTCAAGAGAAGAAACGGAAAAATTCACCACGAATGAAGCGGCCCGGATGCTGCATGGCGGGTGGTGGCCCGGAGGGCTCGCCGAACCGATGAAGGAATGCCGACCGCTCCTCCGTGCCTACTGGACGTCGGTGCTGCTCTCGGTCAGTACTGGGGTGCCGGCGCAATCGGCCCGAGGTCGGGCTGTGCCCGCAGTTCCACGGTGAGTGGTGCGGCGGCCCCGGCGAGGTCCAGCACCAGGACCTCGTTGGCGCCCGCACGCCACAGGGGCGCCGGGGCATAGAGGGTGCGCTGGGGGCCCTGCTCGGTCCGCAGGCGGCCGAGGAGGAAGCCGTTGAGCCAGACCAGGGTGCGGTGGCTGCCCGGGACGGCGAGGAATGCGTCGGCCGCCTCCGGCAGGTCGATGACGGCGCGGTGGAAGACGGGGCCGTCGGCGGTCCCGGCGGCAGGGGTTGCGGGCAGGGCCGCCAGGTCGTCGAGGGGGAGCACGCGGATGTCCCAGCCGAACAGGTGCTGGTAGTCCAGGCGCACGCCTGCGACCAGCCCCTTCCGGTCGGCCAGGTGGGGGCCGTAGTTGACCCGGCCGAAGGGCTCGACAAGGATCTCCAGTTCCGCGCCGCCCTCGGGGACGGACAGCTCGATGGTCGGAGACGGGGCGTCGCGTTCGAGCACGCCGACCAGGTGCCCGTCGAGGAAGACCTGCGCCAGGTCCCGGATGCCGTCGACGGTCAGCGTGGCGCGACCGCCGGGACCGGTGATGCGGTGCCGGTAGTGGACGAGGCCGCGGTGGTGGCCGAGCTTCTCGATCGGTTCGGGGGCCGGGCGGTGCGTCGCGACGGAGAGAAGGTCCAGGCTGTCGCGCAGGGCCGCAACCGGGGTGGCGGTGATGGTCTGGGGGTCGACGCGGGGCGGCTGAGCGGGCAGTTCGGTGTCCGGCAGCGGCACGTAGCGGCCGATGACCTCGCGGAAGGCGTGGAACTTCTCAGTCAGCTCGCCGGCCTCGCCGATCGGCGCATCGTAGTCGTAGCTGGTGATCGTGGGCAGGTAGCCGGGGTCGGCGACGGTCTTGCCGGTGTGGTTGGCTCCTGCCCACCAGCCGAAGTTGGTACCGCCGTGGCCCATGTAGATGTTGACCGATCCACCGGCGGCGAGGATCCCGTCGAGCGCCTCGGCGGCGTCGGTGGTGTCCCGGACGTGGTGGGGGTCGCCGTAGTGGTCGAACCAGCCGTTCCAGAACTCCATGCAGGCCAGTGGGGCGTCCGGCTGGAACTTGGCGAGGGTGGCGAAGGCCTCGCCGGGGCGTGAGCCGAAGTTGGCGGTGGCCAGCACGCCCGGGAGGGTGCCGCCGGCGAGCATGCGGGGTTCGGGGCCGTCGGACGTGAAGAGCAGACAGTCGATGCCCCGCGCGACGAGGCCGTCCTTCAGGTGCTCCAGATAGGCCTTGTCGTTGCCGTAGCTGCCGTACTCGTTCTCGACCTGAACAGCGACGATCGGGCCGCCGCGCGAGGTCTGGAGTTCGGCGAGGACGGGGATCAGCTGGTCGAACCACTGATCCACGGCGGCCAGGTAGGCGGGGTCGGCGGTGCGCAGGCGCAGGGACTCGTCGGCGAGCAGCCAGGCCGGCAGCCCGCCCAGGTCCCATTCGGCGCAGATGTACGGGCCGGGGCGGGCGATCACATCGAGGCCGAGCGAGTCGGCCTCGCGGATGAAGGCCGCGACGTCGTGCCAGCCGTCGAAGCGGGCCGGGCCGGGGGTGGGCTGGTGAAAGTTCCAGGCGATGTAGAGCTCGACGGTGTTGCAGCCCATGGCCTGCAGGCGCTGCAGCCGGTCGCGCCACAGTTCGGGGTGGATGCGGAAGTAGTGCACGGCGGCGGAGACCACGCGGTGCTCGCGGCCGCCGCGCCGGAAGCGGTGGCCGTCAACGGTCAGGTCGGGTCGCGTGCTCATGCGTTGCTGCTCTCGGTCGTTGTTGTTTCTATGCGGCGCCGGGCACCGCCTGGGTCGGTGGGGTTTGCGGTTACTTGACGGCGCCTGCGGTGAGACCACTGCGCCAGAAGCGCTGCAGTACGACGAAGGCGATGAGCAACGGGACCAGCGAGACGAACGCCCCGGTGATCGGGAGCATCGGGGAGACACCGTTGGCGAACTCCGAGCGCCACTGGACCAGGCCGACGGTGACCGGCAGCTTGGAGGCGTCGTTGATCATGAGCGCGGGCAGCAGGTAGTTGTTCCAGACGCTGACGAACTGGAACAGGAAGATCGTCACCAGGGCCGGGGCCATGACCGGCAGCGCGATGCGGAAAAAGGTCCGCTGCTCACCGGCGCCGTCGATGCGTGCTGCCTCCAGCAGCTCGTCGGGGACGGACGCCGACGCGTAGATGCGCGAGAGGTAGACGCCGAAGGGGCTGACGAAGCTGGGGAGCAGGACGGCCCAGTAGGTGTCGGTGAGTTGCATCTTGGCCAGCATCAGGAACAGCGGCAGGGCGAACATCGGCGCCGGGATCAGTACCGAGGCCAGGACCACGTTGAAGATCGCCTCGCGGCCGCGGAACCGGTACTTGGCCAGGGCGAACCCGGCCATGACCGACAGCAGGGTGCTGACCGCCGCGCCGACCAGGCTGTACAGCGCGCTGTTGGCCAGCCAGGAGGAGAAGACCCCGTCCTGGAAGGAGAAGACGCGGCTGAGGTTGCCGCCCAGGTCGAAGTGCGAGAACCACAGCGGGCTGCCCTGATGGAGGTATCCCTCGCCCTTGGTCGCCGAGACGAACAGCCACCACAGCGGGATGAGGGTGTAGAGGGCCATCAGGCCGAGCAGAGCGTTGACGGCCAGGCGTTCGGTGAGTGGGCTGCGAGTGGTGGTCATGCGTCGGCCGTCCTTCGCTGAGTGAACTTCAGGAACCCGAAGGAGAGGACCAGCGTCACGAGGGCCAGCAGAACCGATTCGGCAGCGGCCAGGTTCGGGTCCGCCTGGGAGGCGGTGAGCGTGGTGTTCATGATCGGACTGAACTTGTTGGAGGCGCCGGGTATCCGCGCGGCGGCGAGCACGGCCGGCTCGGTGTAGAGCTGGGCGGTGCCGATGATGGAGAACACCGTCGTGAGGACCAGGGCGGGCCGCACCATCGGGATCTTGACGTACCAGGCCAGGCGCCAGCCGGTGCAGTTGTCGAGGGTCGCGGCCTCGATCACGTCGCCGGGCACGGCCTGCAGCGCCGAGTAGATGATCAGCATGTTGTAACCGGTCCAACCCCAGGTGATCATGTTGCCGATCGACACCGGGATCCAGCCGGCCGACAAGAAGTCGGTGTGGATGCCGATCGCCGCCAGCGGCCCGGTGAACGGCGAGAGGTCCTTGACCAGCAGGAACGACCACATCACCGCTGCGATCGCACCGGGCAGCGCGTAGGGCAGGAAGAAGGTCAGCCGGAAGGTCTTCCTGAATCGGGCCGAACGCGAGTCCAGCAGCAGCGCGAGGACCAGGGCCAGCCCGAGCATCACCGGCACCTGGAAGGCACCGAGCAGCACCACCCGGCCGAGCGAGGCTATGAAGTCGCTGTCGTGGAGGGCGCTGGAGAAGTTGTCGAAGCCCGCGAACCGCTTGGTCTGCGCACCGCCGAACAGGCCCTGGCGTTGGACCTGGTAGAAGCTCTGATAGATCGCGTAGCCGATCGGCGCGAGCATCATCGCGGTGAACAGGACGCCGAACGGAACCAGGAACCCGGCGGCGTTCAGCGCGGTTCGGCGGCGGTGGCGGCTCGGCCCTGCCACCACGCGCGCAGGCGCCGGTGCGGGCGGTGATGCTGTCTGGGTGCTCATAGTGTTCGTTCCTCGCGCGCTTGCGGTATGGACGGGGCCCCGCGGCGCCGCACCCTCGAGCGGCACCGCGGGAGTCCTCGGGTGACCTGACGTCCCCTCGACATCAGCCGCCGGTCACGGAGAGCCCCAGGCTCTTGATCTTCTCGACCGTTTTCTGCTGAACCGTGGCGGTGGCCTGGGTGTAGCCCCCCTTGCCGATCGCGTCCGAGTAGTCCGCCTCGACCTGACCGAACGTCGGCCCGACGACCCAGGTGGTGGGGATGTTCGCCGCGGACTCCTTGAAGACGTCGTAGATCTTCTGTCCGCCGAAGTAGGGGTCGCCCTGGGACAGCAGCGGATTGTCCAGACCGGCCTTCGCCGCCGGGTACAGGCCGCCGACCTTGATGCCGGTGCTGACCGCGTCCGGGTCGCTGGACAGGAACGCGGCGAACTGCGCGGCCTGCTTGGGCGTCTTGCAGCCGGTCAGGACGGAGGTGGCGGAACCGCCGGAGTTCGCGCTGGTCCGGTCGCCTGCGGTCCAGGTCGGCATCGGGGCCACGGCCCACTTGCCGGCGAGGTCCTTGAGGTCCCCCTTGATGCCCGGGACGGCCCAGGCGGCGTTGACGAAGGTCATGACCTTGCCGGCCTCCGACGCCTTGTCGAAGTTCGGGTCCCAGGCGTTGCCGTTGTTCATCACCAACTTCTTGTCCTTCAGGCCCTGCCAGTACTTGGCGACCTGCTGCGTGCCCGGGTTGTCGATGGAGACCTGCCACGAGCCGTTCTGCGTGCCGAACCAGGACTTGCCGGTCTGCCAGGTCAAGGCGGCCATGTCGTAGGCGTCCTGGGGCGCGGTGCCGAAGGCGACCTTCGGGTCGGCCGCGTGGACCTTGGCGGCGTCGGCGGCGTACTCGTCCCACGTCGCGGGAGGCTTGGCGATGCCGAACTTCTTGAACAGGTCGGCGCGGTAGTACAGGGCCATCGGCCCGGTGTCGACGGGGACGCCGTACATCTTGCCGCCGGCCGAGGACGCCGCGACGGTCCAGTCCAGGTACTTGTCGGTGTCGCCGGAGGCGTACGGGGTGATGTCCATCAGCGCTTTCTTGACCAGCATCGACGGGATGTCGTTGTAGGTGACCTGCGCCAGACACGGGGCCTTGCCCGCGGTGATCGCGTTGGTCATCTGGTCGTAGCCGCCCTTGGCACCGGACGGGATCTGCTTGAACGTCACCTTGACGTCCGGGTGGGCAGCGTTCCACTGGGCGGTGATCTTGTCGTAGCCCGGGGCCCAGCCCCAGAACGCCAGCGACACCGGGCCGGCCTTCGACGAACCGCCGGCGTCGTCGGAGCCGGAACATCCGGTCAGCAGCAGGGCAAAGGAGAGGGCTGCCGCACCGGCGGCGGATCTGGATGTGAAGGTACGCATGACTTCCTCATGGGACGGCCGTGATGACGGGATGGCAGATAAAGCAGAAGAGACGAGATCGGAGAAGGCGTCGAACAATCGCGTTCGGAAATTACGGAGAATTATTCAGCGCACCACGACGGGCCGGTCAACACCCTTGCACGGTGTTTTTCAGCGCAATGCAGACGGCGCGGTTTCAGGGCATACTTCACCAGCCCGCGGCCCTGACCTGCAGATTCAGGGAACAGCGGGGCACGCTTCGATGCATCGACAGAAATCTGCCGAGTAATAACTGGCGGACGACACCGAGAGGCGAGAGTCGAATGTCACACCATTTGAATTCCGGCGGCGACGGCTCTCTCCGTAATGACTTTATGTCTTATCGGCTTCGCACGGCAGCTCCGGGAGTTTCGGCGAAGAAGTCGGGACGGGGCGGGCGCTCAGGACAACCGGGCACGGACGCTCTCCCTGATGACCAGACAGGCGGCGCCCCGCGCCCACAACGTCTCGCTGGCCTCGTCGACCTTGATCACACAGTCGCGGGCCGCGGTGGAGACGGCGTGGCGCTCCAATGCCGCAGTCATGGCGGGCCCGAAGTGCTCATAGGCCACCACGCCTTCACCCGCGATCACGACCAGCCCCGGGTTGAGCAGGTTGCACAGGCATGCCAGTCCGCGTCCAAGCGCGTCGCCGGCCACGGCGAACGCATCGAGCGCGGCACGTCGTTCAACCTCCGACCCCGACCGCGCGAGCTCCACAACGGTGTCGTAGTCGGCCTCGGGCCGGCCACCGGCCTCGCGGAACATCCGCAGCACCGCATCGGAGGAGGCCAGCGCCTCCACGCAGCCGCGGTTGCCGCAGGCGCAGTCCGGACCATTCGGCTCGATCGGCAGATGCCCGAACTCGACGGCCAGTCCACCGACACCTGAGTGGAGAACTCCGTGGAGCATCAGCGCACCACCGACGCCGCGTCCGACCGAGATCACGGCGAACGAACCGACATCCCGGCCCTCGCCGAACCAACGCTCAGCAATGACCAGGGCGTTGACGTCGTTGTTCACTACCACCGGAAGCCCGGTGGCCGCGCTCAGCGGAGCAGCGACAGCGACGTCCGTCCAGCCCAGCCGTACCGCCGAACGGCACACCCCGCTCGCCGCGTCGACGTGGCCGCCCACGCCGACCCCGACACCCAGCACCCTCGCGTCGGCACTCGGTGCCTGCGCGATGAGCCGGGCTGTCAGCTCCGCCGCCACCGACAGCACATGAGCGGGCTCCGGGGAATCGAGCACGTGCTCCAGGCGGTGCAGCGGACGTGCACCGAGGTCGGTGAGCACGGCCGCAACATGTGTGCGCGCGATCTGGATCCCCACGACCAGGTGCTGCTCGGTGTTGACCCGCAACAGGCGTTGCGGGCGACCCAGACCCGACGCGCTCTGCTGTCCGGTCTCGCTCAGATAGCCGTCCTCGATCAGCGGCGAGAGCAGCCGGGTCACCGTGGAGGGTGACAGCCCGAGCCGCTGCGCGATCACTGTTCTGGAGATCGGGCCGGCGGTCAGCACCTGGGCGAAGATCTCGGCTCCCGTCTGGTCCGGGACCAGGGCCGTCATCGCGCTCACATCACGCCTCTCCATCACATGGCCGACTCAGTGTTGCCAAGAGTTTGATGGAGATATTTTTGCGCGTCAAGAAAAGAAATGGCAAGAGAGGGGAGGGCAGCAGAGTCCTCGGGTGCCGTCGCCGACTCACCGGCGGCAAGCTCCCGGGCGGCGACCGCGTCGGCGAGGACTGCTCTCTCTCCAGCGACTGCTCCACCGCGGCCGGCACCGGGCTCGAGACGGGATGCCCGGCCTCGGCAGCCAGGCACTGCCCTCCGCAGTCAGCCCGGCGCCCATGGGACGCACCGGGAGGTGAGCTCGCGCGGGCGGGGCCCGGACCAGGAAGCCTGCGCCTCGCGCAGGCCTCCCCCAGGAAGAGCAGCACACGTACGTCTTCCACACGGAAGACGTACACCCATGAAAAAACCCCAGATCAGATGCCTGACCTGGGGTTCATAATGGAGCCGCCTTCGGGATTCGAACCCGAGACCTACGCATTACGAGACCGTGAGCGTTCGTGTTGCCTGGTACCTCGTCGTGCTGCGTGGTGACGTTTTTCCTGATCAGAGCACGTGCGACAGGTTGACCTGGGCTACTCAGTGATGCGCCGTCCAAAGGCGTCCGGCCACCGAATGGCCACCGAGACCGGCCGCAGTAGGTTCTGTGCGACCGGAAAGCTCTCTTGTCGCCCTCCTACAGTAGCCCTGCCTGCGGCGGCTGATGTGCTCGTTGCTGGCCAAGCAGGTACGGCGAGGACCCGTCCGGTACACCATGAATCGAGACGCACTCGGGCACTATCGAAGGGCAGTGGATACACGCTGCCAGCATCAAGCGAGTGGCCCCGGAAGGAAGCCGATCTTCACCCCAACGTGGGGGCTTACAGCGCCGCCGGGCTCTTGTCAGTCCGGACTTCTATGGTAATAAGTGAAGATTCTGTGACGGGGGAAGGCTGGGCGGCGGATGACCACGACGAGCTCAAGTGGCCTATCGGATGTGGTCCGGCGCGGCAAACTGCGGCGTCGGGTCTCCGGCATGGGCGTCCGCAAGTTCGGGGCCACTCGATTCGACGTGGAATTGCTGGAGGCCGTCGATGCCGCCAGCGCGCGGGAAGTGCCGCTGGCCTTGGTCATTCCCCTGCCAGCCGCCGATATCCCGATCGCACTCGGTGCCGCCAGCCTCGTGGCGCAGGTCGTTCGAACCGGCAGTCTCGACGTCACCGCGACGGTGGTCTCCAAGCGGCTCTCGCAGCGTGCCGCCTATGACCAGCTGTACATCGAGAGTCACAGGCTGGCCGATTTCATCCCCCGGGCACGGCTCACGGCCAACGGCAAGGTCGAGGTCATCGGAAGTCCCGTTCGTGACCGGGCCGGTCAGCTGATTCTCACGTCGGAGATGAACCGAGTAAGCGGTCGTGGGGCGCTGGTAGTCGACGGGACGGCGGCTGATCTAGGTGATCTCGGGCCGTGTCTGCGCCGGGACCAGGACCTGGTGTACATCACAGACACGCCGTTCGACTCGAATCTGGACGCCATCCGCGAGGCAGGCGGCGTCGTATGGGCGTTTGACCCACCGTCGTTCGAGGACCTGGCGGCGCCTTTCAAACCGGGTGAGGCAACAGGCGAGTTCGCTGCGCCCTCTGAGTTGCTGCGTGCCACCGCTATGGCCGAGCGTGTCGTGCGAGCACCAGAGGCCGCGACATCGCTGGATCAGGCTTTGAGCGGCACGTGGAAGGCACTCGGGCGACTCGCCGCCGTGACCGGCGACTCAGGGAATCTCGCGATGACGCACGCCATTCGCTGGGCGTGGGGAGTCCTGTCCACATTCAGTTTGTCGGTCACCTCTCCCACCTCCTACGACGCGCGCGTCTCCCGAGGTCCGTTCTCCGTCCTCCTGGGGGATGCCACCAGCCACGCGCGCGCGGTATCCCGCCATAGCGCGGGACCGACCAGGGATGCTTGGGCGGCGGTCGCCGACGGCTTCGACGACATCTACGAGGCCGCCCGTGAACGGCCGAAGTTCGCTCTCGTCCAAGATTGGGTCCGCGAGGAGGCCGGGCGGCGCGGAACGGGGATGATCGTCACACGCAACCAATCCGCCGTGGCGGCACTGACGGCCGACTTGGACGAGTCGCCGCTGGTCCCGCACGGTTGGGCGGAGCGAATCAGGGTGGTTTCCATCCGTGACCTCGCCTGCGGACGGGTCTCCGGTCTGCCAGTGTCGTCGATGCTGGTCACAGGTCCGCTGCCGCGAGCCTACGCCAGCTTGCTGGCCGCTCCTGCGGCGACGAGGCTGCTGGTCACAGCCGCTGGGGAATGGGAGGCAGGGCGAGCGGCGCGGCAGGCGAGGACCACATTCCTGGCGCTGGCGGAGTTGCGCGCGAGGACTGCGGCGGGCAGCGCAGTCCGACTCGGGACCCACCCGATAGTGGTCCGTCCAGCCGATGCGCATATCGTCGTCCGGCTGGACACCACTGTCGTCAAGGCCACCGACGTGGCGCGGGACGTGGACGACTCGCCGTGGGAGCCGTTTGGTCTCGACGTCCTGAAGGTCCTGGCCAGGATTGGGTCGGCTGGTTCCGACGCGGCGGAGAGCCCGCCACCGGCGCGTGGCTGTAACGGCGGCTCCACGGCCCGAGTGGACGCGATCACCGTTGAGTTCGCCGACGGCCGCGCGATGCTGATGGACCCCAATGACATGGTTTATCGCAAGCGGCAGAAAAACACACGCCAGGTCGCGGCCAAGTCCCTTCAGGCCGGTGACGTCATCGCGCTCGTCGACGCCGCCGCGCGCAGAAACCTGTTCGACTCGGTCATCGACGTCCTGTCGGAACTGCCCACTTACGCGCCGCTCGCCGCGCTGATCGCGTTCTGGCACGAGCGGGTCGCGCGCGTCTCCTCCAGCGGTTGGACCTATCGCGAGATACTCGCGGCGATGCGACGCAACGCCGATCCGACCACGATCACGAGCGAGCAGACCATCGGGACCTGGGTCCGCGGGAACTCCGAGGGCCCGGAGGACCCGGCTGACGTCAGACGCTTCGCGGAGGCTGTCCGCGACACCGAGTTGCTTCGCCGCGCGGACCCGGTGGGCAAAGCGCTGTGCACGAGCCGCACCATTCACCGGACAGTGGGGCGCTGGCTGTCCGGACAAATCACCGGCGCGCGCATGAATGATGACGACGCGCTGATCGACCCGGCCCTCGGGATCCACGTCGCCGACCTCCTGGAGGCCGTGACCTTGCACCAGGTCACGGCCGTGCACGCCAAGCTGGCGAGTGTGCCGGCCAGCGCGATCGGCGTCCTCGTAGAGGAATCCGTTATCCCGCAGCTGACAGCCATTCAACTCGCGAGGGAGACAGCGCGCTGATCTGAGCAAATGGGGCCCACCATATGAGGCCTGGCCCCACCCTCCGCGTCCGGGCAAGCGACGAAGTCCCTGCCCCAGACGCCTTCCATGTCCTTCGTATCGCTTGGGACGGAGCGAGAGATGACGGCCACCACACCGGCGGCACCCGCAGACGGCGACACCGCTGGGAACTTCGAGGCGAAGATCCGCGACGCGTTGCTCGCCTCACTTGAACGGCACATTCTCACCGAGGCAGCGGGTGGGCACCTGCCCACCCGAGTTCGCCTCACCGACGCGCAGAGGCGCGCGATCTGGCTCGGACAGCTGTCCAGCGAACCGCAGTTGACCGTCGATCGCGCCAAGGGCCTCAGCGGCGATCGCCTGGTCCCGGCGGCGCAGGGCTTCTCATTTCGGCTCGCCGGATCGGCTCCCGCCGAGATCGACGTCGAGGTCAGCTTCGCGGTGTACATCGCGTTGCACGCCTCCCAGACCGAGCAGCACGCGTTCACACACGCGGTCACAGACAACAGCAACACCTCAGCGGCCGCCAAGTCCGCCGCCCGGGTCGGCGGGAAGACACTCGGCCGCCAACTGGCCGCAGTGTGGATGAAGGTGCCCGTCGGACCGGTCAACGTGCGCGTGGAGGTCCACGACGGGGCACGCGGGTCGACGCGCTTCGGCGCGCAGGCCATCGCGGACGCGATTCGAGCCGCTGTGCGTCCGGCCGCAGGTAGCGAGCCTTTCCGCCCCCGGCGTACGGCGTCACCAGCCGGATCCCTGCCGCGCGACCCCGACATGGCCGACGACGCGGCATGGGCGTCATACTGCGCCAACAACCTGATCGCTGTGGCCGACGCCGCCCTCCCCCAGTTCGCCGCCGCACTCGACGTCGATGTCTTGACCACCGAGGCAGGACGCGACGTCCTGATCACCCTCGTGAACACTACTCCGCCCGAGGATGCCCAGTTCGCCGACCAGGCTCGTACGATCCCATTCGGCCGACAGCACTTGGACACCCGGCTATACGAAGCCAAAGTCGCGGCGCGCACCAACGCCGTCCTGGCCCCATACACCCTGGAACAGGTGGCGAACTCCCACCGCTACGACCGCACTGTTCCCGCCTTCGGGCAGGCCTCCCCGGTGGTCGCCGCAACTGACCCTGCCACCGGCGGGACGACGTTCGAAACCGGCTATGGGGCGACTGCCCTGACCCAGCGCCCCCACCCCCGGACAACCTCGGGCACGGGCGAGACCATCGACGCCAGGTTCGACACCGTGATCGCCGACCCGGTCGGGGCGGTCACCGCGATCGTCGAGGCCCACGCCGCATGGGTGGCCGAGCACTGGTCGGATGCCGCCCTGACGGCGCGCGCGACAGATCGAGGCTGGAGCGACGAAGCCATCGCAGAGGCCAAGAGGGACGCTGACACCGCCCGGGGCGAGGTCGAGTGGATCCGCGCCGGCGTCCGCGCCATCGAGCGAGACGCGGTTCTGCGTGAAGCCTTCGTCCTCGCCAACCGGGCCATGAAGAAGGTGGGAGCGAACAAGGGTTACGACTCGTGGCGCCTGTTCCAGATCGCCTGGATGGTCGGCTGTCTGCCGGCCGTCGCGGACCCAGAAGCCGACCCCAGCGTGCAGATCGAGACCGTGCAGACCGGTGGCGGTAAGTCCGAGGCCTACCTCGGCGTCATGCTCATTCATCTGTTCCACGCCCGCCTCACAGGGGGAACGGCCGGCGTGAACGTCTGGGCGCGCTTCCCGTTGCGACTTCTGTCCACGCAGCAGACGACTCGCTTCGCCGAAGCCGTGTTCGCGGCCGAGGTCCTGCGTCAGGACGATCCGCGAATCAGCGCCGGAGATCCGTTCGGTGTCGGCTTCTTCGTAGGCAGCACCAACACCCCTAACCGCATCTACGCGGCCAACAGTCGGTTCTCGAACGGCGTCGACCCGCACTCGCCGAATCTCGCCGAACGCTGCCGTGTCCTCGAGTACTGCCCTGCCTGCGACCCGTCTGGCAGTGGCCGCAAGGTCCTCGTTCAGTTCGACGAGGCCAGTTGGACCATGCGGCATACATGCCAGAACCCTGCGTGTCGGCTCTTCGGAGTCCTGCCAATCTGGGTCGTCGACGACGACATCTACCGAAACGCCCCCTCCGTACTAGTCGGCACTGTCGACCGGCTCGCTCAGATCGCCCACAGCAAGGGGTTCCAGATCATCTTCGGCCAGGCGCAGTCCCGATGCCTTCTCCACGGATATACGCCGGATCCGACTTACTGTGCCGTCTTCGGCTGCACAGCTCCGCGAGCGCCGATCCCGCCCGGGTTCGGCTCCCTGCGCTGCGAGATCGCCGACGAGCTGCATCTCCTGGAGGAGAGTCTGGGCGCCCTCGACGGCATGTACGAAACGCTCCTACAGCAGATCGGTGCGAGGCTCGGCAATCGGCCCCTCCACATCGTGGCCGCGACCGCCACCCTCGAGGGCTACGAGAACCAGGTGCTCCATCTCTACCAACGCTCGGCCCGCCGTTTCCCCGCCCCGGGTCCTGACGCGGGCGAGACGTTCTTCTCCTACACCGACCCTGAGGATCCCTTGCGCCGCTACGTCGGCGTGCGGCCCCGCGGCATCACCATGGTCACCGCCGCCGCAGAGGTGACCCGCATGTACGCCGCATGGCTCGAACGATCCGTCGCGGACCCCGCCTCAGCGGCCGTCGACGCCGGACTCAACCACGCCGAGCCGCACGTCCTCACGGTGGTGGAGAAGGCGCTACGCGACGACTACGCGGTCCTGCTTGGGTACTGCCTGCGCAACGAGGACCTCTCCTCGTACACTCGCGACGATCGCGTCAGGTCCCTGGTCGAGACCAGTGACAACCTCGCGATCATCTCTGGCAGTGCCGAGCCCGCCGCAGTCCGCGAAGCGGTCCGGCGGCTCGCTGCACCACCAGAGGATCCCAGCCGCCGGATCCGCCTCATCGCCGCCACAAGGGCAATCGGCCACGGCTTCGACTCGCCGCGTCTCGGCTTCATGGTCCTCATGGGCACGCCCACCCAGGCGGCGGAAGTCATCCAGGCCACGGCCCGGGTCGGACGCACGCACCCCGGCATGATCGTGCACATCTTCAATCCGTCACGAGACCGCGATGCGTCTGTCTTCCGCTACTACAGGGCCTGGATTACCTACCTCGACCGACTCGTGCACAAGGTACCGGTCAATCGCGAGTCTCTACCCGTACTCCGCAGAGTGCTCTCTGGGGCTCTCATGGCCTGGGCCCTCCAGGTCTACGAGGTCGCATGGACCAAGTCGGGCAAAGGCCGGTACGCCCTCAGTAAGTCTGACCAGTTCCGCAAGGCCCTCGACGAGGGATTCCTCGATCGGACTCGCTTGATCGAGGATCTGTCGGCCGGCCTCGGTCTCAACCCGGATAACCCCTACCACGACATGCACCGCGCGGAAGTCGTGCGGTACGTCGACGAGATGATGTCCGTCCTGGCCGTATCTGGGGAGTCCAACACGAGGACGGCCGAACTTCTGGACCCGTCGGTTCCGCGCTCGCTGCGCGACATCGAGGCACCGATCACCATCCACGGAAACGTGTGAGGAGCGCTCCATGACCTACGACACGTTGCACCGCACTGCCACCCAGGCGCTGTGGAACCACATGCCAGGCCAGCCGTACAACTGGGACAACCAGGTGTCCGTCATCGGCGAGCCGCCCCGACACGCCTCACCACTCGATGTTCCGGAAGCATGGCTCGCCCCGCAGTTGAGGCGACTGATCCGACCCTTCGCCCAGCAGCATTCCGGAATCCCAAACTCTGGTCCAGAACTCGACATCATCGAGCGTGGGCAATACAGCATCGTCGAGGCCCATGACCTACAGGCATCACGATTCCCAAACACATTCATCTGCCACGAGTGTGGACACCTGAGCACCGTCAATCCCACCAACCAGACACCAGCTTGTCCCCTCGGGCACAGACTCAAGACCCAGTTCCAGTTCGCTGAGGCTCACAACTGTGGTCTCCTTCGCGAGATCCGGGCCCCCAGATGCGCCAACAACTGCTCCGGGCCAATGCTCCTGCGGAACTGGCGCGTGCTGGACACCCGCCAGTGGGTCTGGCAATGCGGCAAGTGCAGCACACGCGCAGAGCGACGTGTTGTCTACTGCCCCGATTGCAAGACCAGTCCCACCTCTGTGCTTCGGGTGCCGCAGACCTCGCTCCACTACCCGCAGTCCTTGACCGTGATCAATCCGCCCACTCGCTCCGAGTACACCGGCCTAAAGGGCGACACGATCGGCGCCGCCGCCGTCGGACAACTCATCGGAGCTGTGGCCCCGGGCCTCGACGCGCTCCGCGCCGCAACCAGCGGAGGCGACGGTGACGACAAGCTGGCGCAGGCCAAGGCGACCTGCGAGGCACTCGGGATCCACCCCGGCGATCCTTTGTACGAGTCGATGATGGACAAGGCGCGTCAGGCCGCCGTGGCCGTCGGCGGATGGCAAAAGGAAGTCGAGGCTCTGGTACTTCCCCCAGAAACCCTTGAGGTCATCGGCGACGAGGTGTTTTCCCTCAGCCGTGCTACAGCGGCGCCATCGCTCACCGTCGATGACCTGCTGCGGAACCCCCCGTCGGCCGACCTGGTCCCCACCTACGGCGGATACCGCGCGTTGTTCGACCGCTACAAACTGGCTGACGTTACCCTGCTGCGCGAACTTCCGATCGCGAACGTCGTCGCGGGCTACACGCGGATCTCGGCCCACGCCGTACAGCAGACACGCGCCGGCGACAAGGGCACGTGGTTCAAGTTCTTTCCAGCGTCCAACGGCAAGTACCCCATGTACGGCAAGCGGACCGAGACCGAGGGTTTGCTCGTCCGCGTCAAGCCGCTGGAAGTCATCCGCTGGCTCGTCGACTCCGGCGTCGTTCCCGACCCCAAGGTCACGGACGAGTCGAACGCGTACAAGTGGCTGCTACGGGTCCGAGAACCAGTCGTCGACATGTTCAACGCCCCGGAGCAGCGGATCACCCGCAGCGTCCTCGGGCTGGTCCACTCGATGTCCCACCGGTTCATGAAGTCCATCGCAGCACGCTGCGGACTCAATATCGACTCGCTCGCCGAATACCTCTTCCCATCCGCACTGGCATTCCTTGTCTACGCCAACACCCGCAGCGACTTCACGTTGGGCGGCATCGAGCACGTATATCGCTACGACCTCGCAGAGGCGTTGTCCGAGCTCGCCGCCGATCCGCGGTGCGTCTTCGACCCGCCATGCCGCCGCTCCTTCGGGGGCGCATGCGCGGCCTGCTTGCACACCAGCGAAATCTCCTGCGAGCGGTTCAACACCGTCCTGGACCGGAACCTCCTGTTCGGGACCCTGCCCTCTGCGGATGACACGGATCCTGCTCGGACATCCGACGAGATCACATGGCAGGCGTTCTGGGCTCCATGAACTTGACAGCCGCACCAGGACGCCTCGGCCTCTCGATCCTACGATTGACCGGGACCACTCCCACTCAACAAGCTAGAGAGTCGGTAGCGCCCCCGAATGAAGGACTCCGCCAATGATCCGCTCGCCGTCCGAAGTCGTCGTCGACGAGCACAGCACCGTCGCCCTGCCCATGAGCATCCTCGCCGAGGCCGGAATCAATCCTGGTGAGACCCTGCTGGCGTTCAGCGAGGGCGACGGCAGGATCGTCCTTCGACGTCTGGAGGACAGCATCACGGACCTACTCAACGGCCGGCCGCTGTAGCACCCCACCGGACTCCGGCGGCTCGCCACCGCCGGAGCTGTTGCTCGATCTCGTCTGCGGCCCGGGTCGGATCTTCGTGCTCCCAGACTCGGATCACTCTCCACCCAGCTGCGAGCAACTTCTCGTTGGTCTCGGCGTCTCTGGCCCGGTTGCCGTCGATCTTCTCTCGCCAGAAGTCCGCGTTCTTGACCGCCGGGCGGTAGTGGTCGGGGCAGCCATGCCAGAAACAGCCGTCAACGAAGACCGCGACGCGGTCACCAGGAAAGACCAAGTCCGCCTTGCGTCGGATCTCGACGAGCGGCCTGGCGTTGACTCGATAGCGCAGTCCGCGCTGATAGAGCAGCTTCCGCAACGCCAGCTCGGGTCCGGTGTCCTTGCCACGGTTAGCACGCATGGCAGCCCGGACCTCAGGCGAGGAGGCGGTTGACTCGGGCGGGAGTGTCTCCACCGCCAACAGTCCTCTGTCCTTCGCGCGTTGCCACGCCTCCGCCAGGTTCTCGCCTCTGGACGCGTGCTCAACCTCGCAGACGTACCTCTCCTGAGTCTTGCCATCCTTCGACCAGCGCAGATACGCACGGATGCGCCGCGTCCGCCGGTACAACCGCAAGCTGATCGAAGCCCGCGCGAGGCGGCCGTCCGCTAGCGCGACATTGCGTCGGGCGCGACCTCCGGCCGCGCGGTCCTGCTCCACCGCTGGTGCCACGGCACCAGCGCGCCGCTTGTACGCCCGCTCCGGGGGAAGTTGTTCTTTCCAGTGCCCCCCGGCCCGTTGTTCCTGCATGACCTCAGTGTCCAGCCGCTGAGAGCGCGTCGGCGACGGCGTTGGCGAAGAACTCACCGAGAACGACCGGGACGGCGTTGCCGAGCTGGCGCATCTGCTCCCCGCGGGGGCCGGAGCCCAGCCATTCATCGGGGAATGTCATCGCCCGAGCCGTCTCCCGAACCGTCATGTAGCGGTGATGATGGGTCCACCCGTCCGGTGATGTGCGGTCCGCGTAACCAGTGTCGAGCAGCACGACGGACTCTCCACCGGGCACACCGTGCACGCCGGCCTTGACCGTCTTGGCGGGCCTGTCGAGCTCGTTCGGTGTGTGCCCCTGGTAGATACGCGCGCCCGGCCAGCCGATGTGGTCGACGACGCCGATCTCCTTGCCAAAGTCGAACTTCTCGTCGAGACGGGTGAGGTCCACTGGCGGAAGCGCCGGGAGTTTGACATCGGTGCCGTAGCCCTGGATGGCGTCACGCAGCGTGCGCCATGGCCTGATCTTGGGGTCTTCTTCCTTGGTCGGCTTCGGCAGCTTGGCCCGAGCCCACGCACGCGCCCGTTCTTTCGCTCGCGGAGTCACGTCCGAGTGGCGCCGCCAGTAC
Source organism: Streptomyces sp. NPDC048496 (assembly GCF_043200055.1). NCBI lineage: Bacteria > Bacillati > Actinomycetota > Actinomycetes > Kitasatosporales > Streptomycetaceae > Streptomyces > Streptomyces sp. NPDC048496. The sequence goes on from NZ_JBICXB010000040.1 coordinate 53,122, forward strand.
GGTCCGTCCTCATCGAGCATCGAGCGCCACAGGGCGGTCTCCGAGAACTGAGGTGTGTTGACATACTTCTCGAATGCCTCGATATCAACCGGAATGTCGGCACGGAAGGCCACGAGCACGATGCGGTTACGGATCTGGGGCACCCCGTAGTCCGCCGCGTTCACAGGCACCATCACGACCTTGTAATGGTCGGGATCGGTGTCGTTCTCGGGGAGCCCGCCGATGATGCCCTTCAGGTGCTCATTGTGCGATTCCCAGCTGACCTCATCGTCCCGCTTCTCGAAGGGGAGCGTCAGTTCGTTCTGGATGTACTGGAAGTAGTCCGCGAAGGAGGGCCGCCGCAGACCGCGGACGTTCTCGCAGATGACCGCCTTGGGCCGCATCTCACGGACGGCCTTGAACATGGCCGGGAACATGTTGCGCTTGTCCTCGTCGCCCTTGGCGACGCCGCCGGCGCTGAACGGCTGGCACGGCGGGCCGCCGGCCAGGACATCCACCTTCCCCTGGAATGCCGTCATGTCAAGGTCCCGGACGTCCCCGGGGTAAAGCGGCGCGGGCCGCCCGGGACTGGGAGGCTCGGGCTTCGTATCCTCGATGCGCTCGACCCCGTCCGCGCCCAGCGTCTTCCGGGCGCTCGCCACGAGCGTCTCGCACGCGCGCTTGTTGAACTCGTTGAACAGGAGCGGGCGGAAGCCCGCTTGGTGGACCGCCATGGCAAGGCCACCCCCGCCCGCGAACAGCTCAACACTCGTCCGCGGCTTCTTCGTCTTTTTGGGCTGGTCAACCATGCGAGAACCATACCGCGGAGTTGGTGATCATGGGACTGTTTCACTCGAATGAGTCGCCAGAGAGTGAGCAAGACCATAGGGTTCGTGGTGATCCATCACCCCGAAGGAGCAGGGCGAATGTCTTTCGGCGTTGAAGGCTGCCAGCCCGATTCGCAGCCGCGTCAGAGCAGCGACGGCCCCTCCGGCACAGACACGCCCTTGTAGATCAGGAAGCCATGCCCTCCGAGTACACGCCCGCTTCGTTCGACCCGCTGTCGACCGAACAAATCGCGAACACCGTCTGCGAGACCTTCGAGCGCCAGCCCCTGGTTTCCATGACTACGGAGATCCCGAGGTTCGAGGGATCCGGGCTGTACGCGCTCTACTACCGTGGGGTCGACGTAGCCCTGTACCTGCCCTTGGCGGGCCTTCAGATCCCCGTGTACGTAGGGCAAGCCACCAGCAACAGCGCCACCGGGGCAAGGGTCCGGGAGCGGTTCCCTCTCCATAGCCGCCTCAAGCAGCACCGGATCTCGATCATCGAAGGCGGCCTCCCCATCGATGAGTTCCGGTTCCGGGCGCTGCTGCTGCCGGACGTGCACGCGAATCTGGGTGAGAACGGCCTGCGCGTCGGCTACCAGCCGGTGTGGAACAGCATCCTCACCGGGTTCGGCAGCAAGGAGCAGGGGGCAACGACCCGGCAGAGCCGGAAGAGCAAGTGGGACACAGTGCATGATGGGCGCCGGCGCACCCACGGGGGCGTCGTCCATGACGTCGAAGCCCTCGTTTTGGTGGTCAAGGCACACATCGAGCGGCGGGTCGACGGATACGACGCTCTTCCGTGGTTGCACCCGAGCACCGAGACGTTCCTGGACCTCGACGCCCCCTGAGAGCGGCGCTCTTCGGCGGTGATCAACGGCTAAGTTGGGCTCCGAGCCACGAGGCCGCCCTGGATGACCTCGCCCACGATGCCGCAGAGAAGGTCGCCCAGCTCGTGCCGCCATCGCGGCTGCATCTGGCTGCTGTCCCCAGACTGCCCCCGCACATCTGCGGGGTGCGCCAGCCGCGGCGTCGGGCTGACGCGGCCCGCAGCAGGACATCGCCCGACGCCCCTCAGAGCCTGTCGGGTGGCCGGTCATGCGTGAAGCGTGACAGTCGCGATCTGCCCTCCGGGCATGGCGACGGCCCCGGAATGATCACGTGGTGTGTG
>NZ_JBICXB010000041.1:0-53253 GCF_043200055.1 Streptomyces sp. NPDC048496
GAGCATCCACTGGACCGCAGCCGCACCAGCAACCTCACCCGCCTCAGCTACCGACTCACAGCCTGACCACCCACCCGGAATTGCGCACCAGAGTCGAAGACCGCAGCAAAGTCGATGTCCAGCTCCGTGAAGCCGACGGACGGCTTCGAGACTTCCCCCGAGTGCAGCACCTGTTCGCCCTGCCGCCCGGCCACGAGGGCCCCCGGCAGTGCGGCTCGCCCCCGGCCAGTGGGCGCGCCGGCAGCTCAACTACCGATTCAGCAGCGCAGCCGGGAGGCAGGACTGGTCGTACTGGCTGGACACGTTCAACATCGCCTACGGCCCGGCGAACGCCGATGTGCTCCTGTCCACGCTCACCCTGTTCGTGGACGAGCAAGGGCCACTGCGATAACGCCGTCCCGGCTGTCACCGACGAAGCCGCCAGAAACACCCTGGAGAGCCCGTCTCACGCAACATAGTCCACGCAGGTCAGCGGGACCCAGCCGACTAACTTCGCTGCGACAGGTCACGGAGGCCGCGCCCGGACCTTACGGCCTCCCCCACGACAGGGAGTGGGGGAGGCCGTTACGCGAAGCCGTCCGCGCGACAGGCTCGACAGCGGGCATGGGCGCACCGGGGCCGGCCGTGGAGAAGCAGTCAGGATGTGTTCAGGTTCGCCGTGCCAGCCTCACCGTTCATGACGAACGAAACAGTTGCGTATCCGGCACGTGCCGGGGCTCGGCAGATGCTGAACAAGGTCCCCGAAGTCACGGTCTACTTCTGGGTGATCAAGGTGCTGTGCACGACGGTGGGCGAGACCGCCGCCGATCTCCTCAACGAGAACCTCGGTCTGGGGCTGACGAACACGTCGCTGGTCATGGCTGTGCTGCTGATCGGCACGCTCTGGTTCCAGTTCCGGGCCAAGAGGTACGTCCCCGGGCTCTACTGGCTCGCCGTGGTGCTGATCAGCGTGGTCGGCACGCTGGTGAGCGACAACCTCACGGACAATTTCGGGGTCGCGCTGGAGACGACGACAGCCGTCTTCGCCGTGGCGCTCGTCGCGGTGTTCGCCGCCTGGTACGCGAGCGAGCGGACGCTGTCCATCCACTCCATTCACACGGTCCGCCGTGAGGCGTTCTACTGGGCGGCGATCCTCTTCACGTTCGCTCTCGGCACCTCGGCGGGCGACCTCACGGCGGAGCGGATGGACCTCGGGTACTGGGTGTCCGCAGTGCTGTTCGCCGTGCTCATCGCCGCCGTGGCCGCCGCCCACTACGGGCTCGGCCTCGCCGCCGTCCCGGCATTCTGGATCGCGTACATCCTCACCCGCCCGCTGGGAGCCTCGTTCGGCGACTACCTCTCCCAGGCGCGCGCCGACGGCGGTCTTGGCCTCGGTACGGTCGGCACCAGCGCGATCTTCCTCGTCCTGATCCTGGCCCTCGTCAGCTATCTGACGGTGACCCGGCGGGACGCGACCCCCGCTCCCGTCAGCCCGTCGGAAGGCTGACCACGAACCGTGCTCCGGCGGCCGGGTCCCACTCGATGTCGCCGCCGGAGGCGCGGGCCAGCCGCCGGGCCAGGGCCAGCCCGAGACCGGCCCCGTCATGACCGTCGTCCGGGTCGGCGCGGCGGCCCGGCTCGAAGACGTCCGCCCCGGTCTCCGGGGGCACACCCGGGCCGTCGTCGGTCACGGCGAGCTCGACACCGGCCGGGGTCTGCGCGTACGTCAGGGTGACGGCCGTGGCGGCGTAGCGGCGGGCATTGTCGAGCAGCGGCATGAGCATGCGTTCCACGAGCGCGGGGGAGACCCCTGCGGTGACGTCGGCGCCGCCCCGTACGGACAGCGGCGGGGCGTCGGGGTGCTGCTGCGCGTACTGCTCGGCCACGTGATGGACCAATGCGGGCAGTCGGCAGCGGCCGGGCGGCTGCCCGGTGCGCGCGCGGGCTTCGGACAGCAGGGTGTCGCAGATGTGCCGCATGCTCGTGGCGGCGGCAGCGATCGCCTCGTGGGAGGCGTGCTGTCCGGCCGCGTCCCGTGGCCGGGCGGTGAGCCAGTCGGTCTCGGCCACGATCCGGGCCAGCGGGGTGCGCAGCTCGTGCGAGAGCTCGGCGGTCCGCAGCTGTTCGTGGCGCAGTACGGCGGCCAGCCGGTCCAGGAGTTCGTCAAGGTTGGTGGCGAGCGAGGCGAGCTCGTCCGGGCGGTGGCCGGCACCGAAGCGTTCCGCGGCGCCGAGCTCACTCCAGCGGGCCGCCTGGGTGCTCATCTCGGCGACCGGGCGCAGGGCCCGCTCGACGATGGTGCGGGTGAGCAGATACACCCCGGCCAGGAGCAGCAGCCCGAGAACCGCCGAACCGGCGAGGGCGGCGCGGGCGGTGCTGCGGTATGGGTCGAGGGAGACGGCGACGACGACGGTGCCGGTCTGCCGGTTGCCGGCGCGCACCGGCAGGGCATAAAGCCGGGAGGCATTCCTGCCGCCCGACTCCTGGTACCTGATGCCCTGGCCGGCGAGCCCGTCCGCCTGCCGCTGGAGCGCGGCGGGCGCGCTCGGCCGTTCGACGGCCGTGCTGCCGCGGTAGATCCACGTGCCGACATCCAGGGCACGGTCGTCGGCCGGTTCATGGACGACGATCCCGCCGTCCGGGCGCGCCTCGACGGTGGCGGCCACCGCCGCGGCACGGGTCTGCAGCAGGTCGGCAGCCTGGCTGTTCAGCCGTCCGGCGAGGACAATGTTGAACGCGACGGTGAGCGCGGCGACCCAGGCAGTGGCGGAGGCCAGGGCGAGCAGGGCGAGGCGGCCCCGCAGGGTGCGGGGCAGTGCGGCGCGGAGTCGTCCGATGACGCGGAACCGTCTCATATCAGTCGGTACCCGACGCCTCGTACGGTACTGATCTCCTGTGGGCTGTCCGCCTCGCGCAGCTTCCGGCGCAACCGGGTCAGGTACTGGTCGAGCGTGTTGTCGCTGACCTGAGCCCCGTCGGGCCAGGCCGCGCGCAGCAGTTCCCGTCTGCGTACGGTGGTTCCGGGCGCCGCCATCAGTGCGGCCAGCAGGCGGAACTCGGTGGGGGTGAGCGCCACCGGCTTGCCGCGCACCTCCAGGAGGTGGCGTACGGGATCGAGCCGCAGCTCCGCCAGCTCGACCACGGGGTCGGGTCCGGCGCGGCGCAGCGCCGCGCGGATCCGGGCGGCCAGCTCGGCCAGGTGGAAGGGTTTGGCGAGGTAGTCGTCGCCGCCCGCCGAGAAGCCCGAGAGCCGGTCGGTGAGCGTGTCGTGCGCGGTGAGGAAGACCACCGGGGCCTGCAGCCCCGCCGAACGCATGGCCTGGCACACGTCCCGGCCGTCCGAGTCGGGCAGCCCGATGTCGAGGACGACGGCATCCACTCGGTCGTCGAGGGTGCGCAGGGCGCCGGCTCCGCTGGCGGCGGTCACGACGGCGAAGTTCTCCTCGCGCAGTCCGCGGGCGAGCACGTCGCGCAGCCCGTGGTCGTCCTCGACGACCAGGACGCGGCGTTGCAGAAGTTCCGTCACGGCAGTCGAGTCCTTCGTCGGGGGCCCGCAGCCCGGTCGCAGCACTTTCGTCTACAGGACTGTAGACGAAAGTGGCGGCTCATGCTCCGCCGTGATCGTGACCGGCACCGTCGGCCTCCAGACGGTAGCCGTGTGCTCCAGCTCGCCCGCACACAGCAGCCCGCACCCGTTCCGGCAGCCCCTGAGCCGCTCGGGCGGTTGCTCGACGATCTGGAGAACCGGCGGCACGGACTCTTCGCCCGCGACGGCCGGCGCCTCGACTTCCCCGTCGCCCCTGAGCTCCGCAGCGTTCCGGTACCGGGACGGCCCCTCGCTCAGATCCTGGACATTCTGCTCGACAACGCGCGCGGCCACGGCAACGGCCACGGCTCGGTCGAGGTGAGCGCGCGGGACCTCGCGGACGCGGTCGCCCTCGACGTCCGCGACGAGGGGGCGATCCGTACCGACCCGACGGCGCTGTTCGCCCGCGGGCACACGACCGGCACCGGAGCGGGTATCGGCCTCGCACCGGCCAGGGAAATCGCCGAAGCGGCGGGCGGCCGGCTTGTCCTGGCGAACCACGAACCCACGACGTTCACCCTGTTGATCCCGCTGTGCGGATCCGAGTGACCGGGGTCGGACGAAGAGCGACAGCGAGTGAGGTATCCGTGGTAGCGCTGATCACCGGGTTCGCTGACTGTTGTGGGTCATGAGGCTGTTGACGGTGGGGTTGTGCCGGCCACCGGGGCGGGATCGGCCGTAGACGGTCTCGCGCGGACGACTGCTCGGTCGCCTCGTGGCCCGAACAGGTGCAGGATTTCCACGGCGCTCGTGCTCGCCGGACCGAACCAGTGGGGTTCTCCGGTGTCGAACTCGGCCACTTCGCCGGGGCCGAGGGTGAATTCGTGTTCTCCGAGAATGAGGCGCAGCTCGCCTGCGAGGACGTAGAGCCACTCGTAGCCGTCATGAGTGACCGGCTTCGGTTCGCGGGGAGCCAGTACCTGCTTGAACACCTGCACCCGGCCTGGGTACTGCGTCAGGGGCACGAGGGTGCTGCCGTGCCCCTTGCGCAAGGGGGTGAGATGCACCCGTGGGTCACCGCTGGCCGGTGCGGCCACCAGTTGGTCGAGTGCGATGCGGTGCGCACGCGCGAGCGGGATGAGCAGTTCCAGGGTCGGGCGCCGTTTGCCTGACTCAAGACGGGACAGCGTGCTCACCGAGAACCCGGTCGTAGCGGCAAGCGCCTCCAGCGTGAGTCGACGGTCCCGGCGCAGCGCGCGCAGGCGGGGCCCGATGCCGTCGAGTATCTGCTCCAGTTCCTCGTCCATGGAGACCATTTTGCAGTCTTCGCAAATCTGCTGGGCAGTGGTCGTCCTCCGGCCCGAGCATGGCCGGACAGATGCTTCCGGACTTGAGAGGTAGGCCGTGACCGCGACGATTCACGCTGTTCAGCCCGTTCTGAGCGCACGTAGACGCTGGACGGTGCTGGCCGTCTGCTGCTTGAGCATGTTCCTGGTGGGTCTGGACACCACCATCATCAACGTGGGCCTGCCGGCCATCGGGCGCGGCCTGGATGCCGGGACTCGCCGGCTCGAGTGGACCGTGGACGCCTACACCCTGGTCCTGGCCAGTCTCCTGATCTCCTCCGGTGCGCTGGCGGACCGCTTCGGACGCCGACGGGTGTTCCAGTTCGGGTTGGTCGTGTTCGGGGTGGCCTCGCTGGTCTGCGCGATCGCCCCTTCGGTGGGCGTGCTCATCGCGGCCCGTGCTCTCCAGGGAATCGGCGCCTCGATGCTCAGTCCCGTGGCTCTCGCGATCGTGGTGAACGCGATGCCCGACCCTAGGGAGCGAGCGCAGGCGATCGGCGTCTGGGCGTCGGTCTTCGGGCTCAGCATGGCCGCTGGTCCTGTTGCGGGCGGCGCTCTCATCGCGGGTATCGGCTGGCGCTCGGTGTTCTGGGTCAACGCGCCGGTCATCGTAGTCGCCCTGGCGCTGAGCGCGGTGTTCGTGCCGGAGTCCCGGGCGAAGCGGGCGCAGCGGCTCGACATGCCAGGTCAGGTCCTGCTGACAGCGGTCATTGGGGTCTCGGTCGGTGTCCTCATCGAGGGGCCGCACATCGGTTGGACGTCGCTCGCGGCGCTTTCCGCGTACGCGTTCGCCGCCGTGGCGGCGGTCGGATTCGTGTGGGTCGAGTCCCGCCGACGCGAGCCGCTGATGGATCCGGGGCTCTTCCGGAGCCCGGTCTTCAGCGGTGCGGTCCTGGGCGCCGTGGCGGTCTTCGTCGCCTTGAACGTGACGCTGCTGCTCAACACCCTCTACCTGCAGCACACCCGGGGATGGACGCCACTCGCCGCCGGGGTGGCGACCTTGCCCATGGCTGCCGGAGCGACCGTCTGCGCACCCCTGTCCGGTCGGCTGGTCGGTCGTCTTGGAGCGCGGCCGCCGCTTGTCCTGGCCGGCGGCTTCATCACGGCAGGCGGACTCTGCCTGGTCAGGCTCGACGTGCACACGAGCGTGCCACTGCTCCTGCTTGCCTACTTGCTCATCGGCATCGGGTTCGGGTTCGCCAACGCTCCGATCACCAACACCGCAGTGAGCGGACTGCCTGCGACCCGTGCCGGCGTGGCCGGAGCGATCACGTCCACCGCACGGCAGTTCGGCTCTGCGGTCGGCATCGCCATCGCCGGCGGACTGGTCGCCGGTACAGGCCCGGCAGGGCTGGCACACGCATCCCGTCCGGGCTGGATCCTGGTCGCCACCTGCGGACTGTTCCTGTTCCTCGTGGCCCATGCATCGCGGCTGCCATCACGCTCGTGACCCTGCGCCTCACCCGGCGAACCACCCACCTGCCAGCAGTGGTTCTCTGGCCGACCGCCGACCGCCGACCGCCGACCGCCGACCGCCGACCGCCGACCGCCGACCGCCGACCGCCGACCGCCGACCGCCGACCGTGGAACACCGGGAGGAGTCCGAAGGCGCCTCAGCGGGGGCCGCTACTGAACGTGGTCGGAACGCTTGCCAGCCGGTCGTCGGTGCCGCGCCGCAGTCGTATCGATCTCCTGACGTTCCGTCATCAGTGTTGCGTCCGTGTCGTATGCACCGTCCGCCTCTGGGGGCTCAGTCACGGCGGTCGCCCGGCGGCTGTCGACGAGCCCCTCTTGAAAGCAGGTGGGATGCAGATCCGGCAACGCGCAGGACGGAGGAGGGGGTGGCCCGGTCGGGGCCGTCCCCTGAGCCCCTCCCGCTATCGGCCCTTCGCGGCGAGGAACCGGGCCGGCACCTCGCCGCCGCCGTGCACCGCCAGATCGGCGCCGTTGACATACGCCGCGAGATCGCCGGCCAGGTACAGGCAGGCGCGCGCGACATCGTCCGGCACCGCCATCCGCCGCATCGCAATGACATCCGCCACCACCGCAGCGCCGTCCTCGCCGTACACCGACGCCGCGCTCTCGGTGCGGATCAGTCCGGTCGTGATGTGGTTGACGCGCACCTTCGGCGCCCATTCCAGGGCCAGCGCCCGGGTCAGTGCCAGTAGCCCCGCCTTCGCCGCCGAGTAGGCGGCGGTGCCCGGCTGCGGGGTGTGTGCGGAGACATTGCCGATGTTGATCACCGAGCCGCCGCCGTCCTGTCGCTGCATGACCCGGTTCGCCGCCTGCGCCACATAGAACGGCGCCAGCAGATTCAGCGCGACGACCTTTTCGACGAACCGCGGCGACACGGTCGCCGCGTCGGCGTCGGGGGAGCCGCCTGCATTGTTGACGAGCACATCCAGCCGTCCGTACCGCTCCACCGCGGCGTCGACGAGTGCGGCGGACGCCCCCGGGTCGCGGACGTCGACCGACCGGAAGCGAGCGGTCCGCCCACCGGCCGCCGGCAGCTCCGACGGTTCATTGCGTCCGCAGACCAGCACTTCCGCGCCCGCGGCGAGGAACGCCTCGGCGATCGCGGCGCCGATGCCCTTCGTGCCGCCGGTGACGATCGCCGTTCGCCCGGTGAAGTCGATGGGGCTGCCGATGCCCATGGTCCTCCTCTGCTGGTGCCGAACTCGTCGCCGAAATGAATCTACCAATCGTTTGTTTGATGGACTAGCCGGTGAGCGCCCCCGGAGCACGGGCGGCCGGTGACTCCCGAAGAAGTCACCGGCCGGCCGGAGGGTGCGCCGCCCCCGTCCCCACGGTGCGGCGCAGGCGGGCCCTCGCCATCCGCTTGGACGACGGCCCACGTTCATCAGGACCCGGTATCGGCCGGGCCCAGTCCCAGTGCGGGCAAGATGGCGCTCTCCACGAAGCGGGTGAGATATGCCTCATCCGCGATCTTCGCCTCCAGTAGCGGCCTGGCCCGCATCACGCCCAGCAGCTGTGCGGAGACGAACTCCGCCGCGGGGTTGTCCATGGGGATCTCGCCACGCTCCATGGCCTGTCGGACCATGGCGTCGATCGCTGCGATCTCCGGCAGGATCAGCGCCTCGCGCAGCGCGCAGAGCAGCTCCGGGCTCTGCAGCGCGGCATGGCTGAGTGCGTGCATCAGCCGGGTGTCCCGTCCGGAACCCGCGCCGATGGCCCGGGCCGCCTCGCGCAGGTCACCGGCGAGCGAGCCCGTGTCGATGTGCGAGAGCGGCATTCGCCGGGTGCTGTGCAGCGCCGCGACGACCAGCTCCGTCTTGGAGCCCCACTGCCGGTAGAGCGTGGACTTCCCGCACCGGGTGCGGGAGGCGACCCCCTCCATGGTGAGCGATTCGTATCCGCTCTCCCTGAGTATGTCGAGCACAGCCGTGTAGAACTCTTGCGCCCGCTCTGGCGTGATCTTCGAGCGACGCGAGGTGTGGGTCTGTTCCTGCACGGAATTGTGCGACGACATGTGCTTTCCCTCTCTGCGACTGTGCGACGAGGTCTTCCGATACGCCAGTGTACCGAAACGCGCGTGTACCGATACGTGAACGTATCGGTACACTGGCGTATCGATATGGCACGGACTGGACCATGCCGCCGTAACACCGCTTCGTCAGCAAAGGGGCACCGGGTGATGTACGCCCGTAGCGAGCCCGCAGATCGGGAGCCGGACACTTCTGCCCGACCGCCCCTCGTCCGCGAGCTCCTTCTCGTCGTAGGGCTCTTCGTGGTCTACAAGTTCGGCCGGCAGGCCGCGAACGGTCACGTCGAGGAGGCGTACCGCAACGCCGGACACGTCTGGGACTTCGAACGCGCGGTGCATCTGCCGAACGAGGGCGCCGTGCAGGGCGCGCTGCTGCACAGCGAGACGCTGATCCGCCTCGCGAACACCTACTACGCGACCGTGCACTTCCCGGCCACGCTGCTCTTCCTGGCCTGGCTGTACTGGCGCCGCCCGCGCCACTACGTCTGGTCGCGCCGGATCCTCGCCGCGCTCACCGGTGCCGCTCTCGCACTCCACCTGCTGTTCCCGCTTGCCCCGCCGCGGATGCTGGACGCCGCCGGACTCGTCGACACCGGCCAGGTGTACGGGCCGACGGTGTACGGAGACACTCCGGCGACCGACTCGATGGCGAACCAGTTCGCCGCGATGCCCTCGCTGCACTTCGGCTGGGCGCTGATGGTCGCCGTCGGACTGATCGTCGCGACGCGTTCGCGGTGGCGCTGGCTGTGGCTGCTGCACCCGCTCGTCACCCTGCTGGTGATAGTCGGAACCGCCAACCACTACTGGCTCGACTCGATCGTCGTCAGCGCGCTGCTCGCCGTGGCGCTCGCGACGCTGCGGCTCCAGCGGACGGAGCCGGTCCGAGGGCATCTGCCGTGGCCTTCCGGTGCAGGGAGCGAGCCCGCGCCCGCCCGTACCGCGCTGCCGGAGTCCCGTGTTCCCGACCCGGCCGCCTCCCAGGCGTACGCCTCGTCGTCCGGGGGCCGGCCATGAACGCCACGCTGATCGCTGTCGCCCTCTCCCTGGTCTCCGCCGTCGCGTACGCCTCGGCTGCGGTGGCTCAGTCCCGGCTCGCCGGACGCACCGATCCGGGCACCGGAGTGCTCCGGATGCTCGGGCGCGGGGCGTGGTGGTCGGCGGTCGGACTCAACGCCGGTGGCGCGCTGCTGCATGTCGCGGCGCTGAAATACGGGCCCCTCACCCTCGTCCAGCCGCTCGGCGCGCTGACGCTGGTCGCCGCCGTACCGCTGGGTGCGCGCGCCGCCGGGCGCCGGGTGACCGGGACCGAGTGGCGCGGCACGATCCTCACCCTGCTCGGCCTGGGTGCCCTGCTGCTGACGGCGGGCGGCTCCGCACCGCACGAGACGCTGAGCCTGGTCGAGGCGCTCGCGGTCGGTGCGGCGACCATGGCGGTCGTCGCCGGACTCAGCCGGCCGGGGGCCCGCCCCGGACTGAGGCACGCTGCGGCATCCGGTATCACGTCGGGCGTCGCCTCGGCACTCACCCAGACACTGACGGTGGCGGTCACAGACCACACGGGCCCGCTGTTCAGCTGGCGCCTGGTGACAGTGGCGCTGCTCGTCTCGGCCTTCGCGATGGGAGGCCTGCTGCTCTCGCAGACCGCCTACCAGGGGGGGCTCGGCGCGCCGCTCGCGGTCGTGACCCTCGCCAATCCCGTTGCCGCCGCGGTGATAGGCCTGTCGCTGCTCGGCGAACGCCCCCAGGGTGGGACGATCGCGCTGGTCCCGGCGCTGCTGGGGTCGGCGGCGGCGGTGCGGGGAGTCATTCTGCTCAGCCGGGCGCAGGACAGTACGACGCCGTCGGCGTACCGGGCCAGGGTCGAGGCGGGGCCGGCGCCGAGTGTGCCGTCCCGGGTTGTGACCGGCAGCCCCCGGGCGACGGATCAGCTGACGCTGCGACCGGAACTCGGCAGGACGCCGGTCGGCGGGCCATAAGGGGACCGGCGCCGGGGCATCCGGTGGCTGTTTCCTCCTTGATCTCCCCAACACCCCAAGGACATGGGGGAGATCCCCTACCCCGCCGACAAGCCCGACCCGGTGGCCGGGGTCCCGTCCAGAGCGCGTGTCAGCCAGCCGATCCAGAAGTTCTCCAGATCGATGCCGCCGCGGAGTACGAGATGCCGCAGCCGGTCCTCCTTCGAGTTCCGCTCCGGCGGGAAGTCCCGCTCCTCGATGGCCAGATACTCGGCCAGCTGCTTCCGGTGCAGCTCCAGGTGGCGGCGTAGTTCCGCGTCCAGGCCCGGTGCGCCGACCACCGCCGCCGCGCGCATCCGCAGCAGCAGCGGATCACGGATCTGCTTCGGGTCCTCCCGGAGCGCCACCCATGCGGACAGTGCCGCGCGGCCGGCGGGCAGGACCTCGTACTCCTTCTTCTGCCCACGGGCCGGCTGTGCCGACGGCAGGGCCCGGATCTGCCCGGCCTGCTCCAGCTTTCCCAGCTCGCGATAGATCTGCTGGTGCGTGGACGACCAGAAGTAGCCGATCGACCGGTCGAACCTGCGGGTCAGCTCCAGCCCCGACGACGGCTTTTCGAGCAGGGCGGTGAGGATCGCGTGCGGGAGTGACATGGAGAGCATCCTAGGGACGGCCCGGGCGTCACAGGGCTGCCGCGAGCTCCGTTCCCTGGCGGATGGCCCGCTTGGCATCCAGTTCGGCGGCCACGTCGGCGCCGCCGATCAGGTGCGGCGTACGGCCCGCGGCGATCAGCTCCTCGTGCAGTTCGCGCCGTGGCTCCTGACCGGCGCAGAGCACCACCGTGTCCACCGGCAGGAGGTGCTGCTCGCCGTCGACCGTCAGGTGCAGACCGTCGTCGTCGATGCGGTCGTACGTGGCGCCCGCGATCATCGTGACGCCTCGGTGCCGTAGTTCCGTGCGGTGGATCCAGCCGGTCGTCCTGCCCAGCCCCGCGCCCACCTTGCTCGTCCTGCGCTGCAGGAGATGTACGGTGCGCGGCGGCTTCGGGCGCTCGGGGAGGCGCAGGCCGCCACGCTCCTGGTACGCGGTGTCGACCCCCCAGTGCCGGAAGAACACCTCCGGGTCGAGGCTCGCCGCATCGCCGCCGTCCGTCAGGAATTCGGCGACGTCGAAGCCGATCCCGCCCGCACCGATGATCGCGACCCGCTGTCCGACGGGCGCGCCGTCGCGCAGGACGTCGAGGTATCCGACCACGCTGGGGTGGTCCAGGCCCGGGATCGCGGGGGAGCGGGGTGTGACGCCGGTGGCGAGGACGATCTCGTCGAAGCCGTCGAGCGTGTCCGGCGTCGCCTTCGTACCGAGCCGGAGCTCGACCTGCTGCTCCGTGAGCCGGGTGCGGAAGTAGCGCAGCGTCTCGTCGAACTCCTCCTTGCCGGGGATCCGGCGCGCCATATTCAGCTGGCCGCCGATCTCGTCGGCCGCGTCGAACAGCGTCACCTCGTGCCCGCGCTCGGAAGCCGATACGGCGCACGCGAGTCCGGCGGGACCCGCGCCGACGACCGCGACGCGCTTACGGGTCCGGGTCGGCGACAACGTGAGTTCGGTCTCGTGGCAGGCGCGCGGATTGACCAGGCAGGAGGTGATCTTTCCGCTGAACGTGTGGTCGAGGCACGCCTGGTTGCAGCCGATGCAGGTGTTGATCGCGTCGGCACGCCCCGCGCTCGCCTTGGCGACGAAGTCCGGGTCGGCGAGGAACGGCCGGGCCATGGACACCATGTCCGCCCGCCCCGAAGCGAGGATCTCCTCGGCGACCTCGGGGGTGTTGATCCGGTTGCTGGTCACCAGCGGTACGGAGACGGCTCCGCGCACCTTCTCGGTGACCCAGGTGTACGCACCGCGCGGCACGGACGTCGCGATGGTGGGGATGCGGGCCTCGTGCCAGCCGATTCCGGTGTTGATGATCGTGGCCCCGGCCTCCTCGATCTCCCGGGCGAGCTGCACGACCTCCTCCAGCGAGGAGCCGCCGGGCACCAGGTCCAGCATCGAGAGCCGGTAGATCAGGATGAAGTCGCTGCCGACCCGCTCGCGGACCCGGCGCACGATCTCCACGGGGAACCGGATGCGGTTCTCGTACGAGCCGCCCCAGCGGTCGGTGCGGTGGTTGGTCCCGGCTGCGATGAACTCATTGATCAGATACCCCTCGGAGCCCATGATCTCGACACCGTCGTAGCCTGCCTGCCGTGCCAGCTCGGCGGTCCGCACGAAGTCCTCGATGGTCTCCTCGACCTCGTCGTCCGTCAGGGCGTGCGGGGTGAAGGGGCTGATCGGGGCCTGGATCGCGCTCGGCGCCACCAGATCCGGATGGTGCGCGTACCGGCCGAAGTGGAGGATCTGCATCGCGATCCGGCCGCCCGCCGCATGCACGGCGGCGGTGACCCGGGCGTGCTGCTCGGCCTCCGCCTCGGTGGTCAGCTTGGCACCGCCGGGATAGGGACGGGCTCGGTCGTTCGGCGCGATGCCCCCGGTGACCATGAGCCCGACTCCGCCGCGGGCGCGGGCGGCGTAGAACGCCGCCATCCGCTCGAAGCCGCGCTGGGCCTCTTCCAGGCCGACATGCATCGACCCCATCAGCACCCGGTTGGGAAGGGTGGTGAACCCGAGGTCGAGCGGGCTCAGCAGATTCGGGTACGGGGTCATCCGGCGGCTCCTCACGCAGTGTCGTTGCGCCAGTTGTAGACCACCGGAACCCCATTATGCAACAAGTTGCATAAAGGCGTTCGCCGCACCGGGCCGACCACCCGGCACCATCCCCCGGACGGAGTAGTACCGGGGTACGTCCACCCGTCGAGGCGCGGAGAGTGGATCCGTAACCCGGATCACCCCCACTACCCCGCGGAGACCCCCCATGACCTGCGTCAACCGGCGTGACCTCGGCCTTCTTGTCCTGCGCGTCGGCACCGGCGCGGTCCTGGCCGCGCACGGCACCCAGAAGCTGTTCGGCTGGTTCGGCGGCCAGGGCATCGAAGGAACCACCGCCAGCATGGAGGCCATGGGCTTCCACCCGCCCAAGCACAGCGCCGTGGCCGCAGGACTCGGCGAGGCGGGCAGCGGTGCCCTGCTGGCCCTCGGCCTCGCCACCCCCGCCGCCGGTGCGGCGGCGGCGGGCGCCATGGCGGGCGCCGTCGCCGTGCACGCGCCCGCGGGCTTCTTCGCGCATCGCGGCGGGTACGAGTACCCGGCGTTCCTCGGTTTCACCGCCGCAGCGATCGGACTGGCCGGCCCCGGCCGTTACTCCCTCGACCATGCCACCTGGTATGTGTTCAACCAGCCGTGGATGGTCGCGCTCGCCTTCGCGGGCAGCGCCGCCGCGGCCGCCGCGGTGGTCGGGAAGCGGGTCAGGAGGCAGAGAAAGGGCGCCGACGAGACCTGAGCCGACAGGCCGGGCGGGCGGGCCCCGATGCACTGCCCCCCGATGCACTGCCGCTCCCACGGCCCGTGTTGCGGCCGTCGAGTGGCCGCAGGACGTTCCCTTTCGAGTGACTCCGCCGCCCCGGCGCCCACGGAGCCCGTTCCGCGTGTCCGAGGCTTGCAGCCGGCCGGACCTGCTCCGGCCGGGAGCCGCAGAACCGCTGGGAGTCCGCCGTGCACATCCTGCTCGTCGCGAGTGCGTTCAACAGCCTCACTCAGCGCGTCCACGCCGAACTGCGGGACCGCGGCCACAGCGTGGCGGTCGAACTCGCGCTCTCCGACGGCCATCTGCGGGACGCGGTCCGACGGTTCGCACCCGAACTGATGGTGGCTCCGATGCTCAGGACGGCCATCCCGCGGGACGTGTGGTCGGCGCACACGTGCCTCATCGTCCATCCGGGACCTGTCGGCGACCGTGGTCCGTCCTCGCTCGACTGGGCGATCCATGAGGGCGTCACCCGTTGGGGTGTGACGGTTCTGCAGGCCGATGAGGAGATGGACGCCGGAGACGTCTGGGCGTCGGTCGGGTTCTCCGTACCACGGGTCGGCAAGAGCGACCTGTACCGCAACGAGGTCTCCGACGCGGCGCTCACGGCCGTGCTGCTCGCCGTCGACCGGTTCGCCTCGGGGACGTACAGACCCCGGCCCCAGGACGGCACACGGGCCGCGGGCGGCACCCGGCCGTACTTCCGCCAGGACCTCCGGCGGATCGACTGGCGGTCCGACTCCACGGAGACCGTGCTGCGCAAGCTGCGGGCAGCCGACTCGCACCCCGGTGTCCTGGACGAACTGCTCGGCGGTGAATGGTTCCTGCACGGGGGACACCCCGAGGACCGGCTGCGCGGCCGCCCCGGAGAGCTGCTCGCCACGCGGGCCGGCGCGGTCTGCCGGGCGACCCCCGACGGCGCCGTATGGATCCCGGAGCTGCGGGCCAGGCGGCGGCCGGGAGAGCCCGCCCCGCTCAAACTCCCCGCCGTCCTGGCACTCGGCGACCGATTGCCTCCGCTGCCCGAGGACCCGGTCCCGCCGGACGCACCCGGGCGCCGCGGAACCTGGACCGACATCCGCTACGACGAGACAGGCGCCGTCGGACATCTCACCCTCTCGTTCCCCGGCGGGGCGATGAGCACCACGCACTGCGCGCGCCTCCTCGACGCCTACCGGACCGCCTGCTCCCGGCCCACCTCGGTTCTGGTGCTGGGCGGCGGCCGGGACTTCTTCTCCAACGGCATCCACCTGGGCGTCATCGAGGCGGCGGCCGACCCCGCCGAGGAGTCCTGGGCCAACATCAACGCCATGAACGACCTGGTGCAGGCCGTGCTGACCACCACCGACCGGCTGGTGATCGCCGCCGTGGGCGGCAACGCCGCCGCCGGAGGAGCAATGCTCGCCCTGGCCGCCGACGAGGTCTGGTGCCGCAAGGGATCGGTCCTGAACCCGCACTACCGGCTGATGGGCCTGTCCGGCTCGGAGTACTGGACCCGCACTCTGCCGCACCGAGTGGGCCCCGAGCTCGCCGAACGGCTCGTCCACGAAGCGCTGCCGCTCGGCGCCGAAGCCGCCGAACGGCTCGGCCTGGTGGACCGGACGGTCGCCTGCCCGCCCCAGGACTTCCCGGGCGAGGCCCTCCGACTGGCCGTCCGGCTGGCCTCGTCGACCGACGTACAGGCCCGGATCGCCCGGAAGAAGCCGACGCTGGAGCGTCAGGAGGCGGTCAAGCCGCTGGCCGTCCACCGGCAGGAGGAACTGGCCGCGATGCGGTCCATCTTCTTCGACCCGGACGCGCCCTACCACTCGCTGCGCCGCGCCTTCGTGCGCAAGGAACCCCCGGCGCGGACTCCGCACCACCTCGTCACCGGCGTTCCCGGCACGCGCACGGCGGATCCTTCCGCCGGCCGGGACCGCAATGTCACCGCAACGGCCGCGCTCGCCGTCGCACCCGGACCGGCGGACTGTTAGCTGGACATGAACGCCGAAATGCGGGCATTCATCGCAGAGCTCTCCAAGGAGGCATCCCCATGGGTGCAGCAACAGCGAACACGGTCGGCGCCCAGGCAGCCGGTGCGGCCGCCGACGAGGAGTCCCCGATCCACATCCTCTGGATCAATGCCGGGCTGAGCTGTGACGGCGACTCGGTGTCGCTGACCGCGGCGATGCAGCCCAGCATCGAGGAGATCGTGCTCGGTGTGCTGCCCGGGCTGCCCAAGATCCAGGTCCACTGGCCCCTGATCGACTTCGACAGCGGTCCGGTAGGCGGTGCGGACACCTTCATCGAGTGGTTCTTCAAGGGCGAACGCGGCGAGATCGATCCCTTCGTGCTGGTCGTCGAGGGGTCCATCCCCAACGAATCGATCAAGCAGGAGGGTTACTGGTGCGGCTTCGGCGACAACCCCGAGACCGGCCAGCCGATCACCACCAGTGAGTGGATCGACCGGCTGGCGCCCAAGGCCCTGGCGGTCGTCGCCATCGGCACCTGCGCCACCTACGGCGGCATCCATGCGATGGCCGGCAACCCGACCGGTGCCATGGGCGTACCCGACTACCTGGGCTGGGACTGGACCTCGAAGGCCGGCATCCCGATCGTCTGCGTGCCCGGCTGCCCGATCCAGCCGGACAACTTCTCGGAGACCCTCACCTACCTGCTCTACCAGGCGGTGGGATCCGCGCCGATGATTCCGCTGGACGACAAGCTGCGCCCGGCCTGGCTCTTCGGGGCCACCGTGCACGAGGGGTGCGACCGGGCCGGCTACTACGAGCAGGGCCAGTTCGCCACCACGTACGACTCGCCCAAATGCCTGGTCAAGCTCGGCTGCTGGGGTCCCGTCGTCAAGTGCAACGTACCCAAGCGCGGCTGGATGAACGGCATCGGTGGCTGCCCGAACGTCGGCGGCATCTG
Organism: Streptomyces sp. NPDC048496; assembly: GCF_043200055.1. Lineage (NCBI taxonomy): Bacteria > Bacillati > Actinomycetota > Actinomycetes > Kitasatosporales > Streptomycetaceae > Streptomyces > Streptomyces sp. NPDC048496. The sequence goes on from NZ_JBICXB010000041.1 coordinate 16,676, forward strand.
TATCGCCTGCACCATGCCCGGATTCCCCGACAAGTTCATGCCGTTCATGGACGAACCGCCCGGCGGCAAGGTCTCCAGCGCCGCCAGCGGAGCGTACGGGGCGGTGGTCCGCAGGCTCCGGTCGATCACGGCGAAGACCGTGGACAAGGAACCGAGGTGGCGTCACAAGGGCTCCAAGCTGACCACCGGTTACCGATCACCCCGATGACGGGCGCGGCGTCTGCGGGGTGCCCCGCACCCCGCGATCGGTGAACGTCCCGTTTCCGCTCCGCTCCCTCCTCCATCAACTCCCACTCCCCAGAAGGGTCATGGCACACACAATGGCACCCACGACGAAGGCGGCCGGCGACGGCAGTGGCCTCGTCGAGATGGCCTGGGATCCGATCACCCGGATCGTAGGCAGTCTCGGCATCCACACGAAGATCGACTTCAAGCAGAAGCAGGTCGCGGAGTGCTACAGCACCTCGTCGGTCTTCCGTGGCTACAGCGTCTTCATGCGGGGCAAGGACCCCCGGGACGCCCACTTCATCACCAGCCGCATCTGCGGGATCTGCGGCGACAACCACGCCACATGTTCCGTGTACACGCAGAACATGGCCTACGGGGTGAAGCCGCCGAACCTCGGTGAGTGGATCATCAACCTGGGCGAGTCGGCGGAGTACATGTTCGACCACAACATCTTCCAGGAGAACCTGGTCGGGGTCGACTACTGCGAGAAGATGGTCCGCGAGACCAACCCCGGAGTCCTGGAGCTCGCCGAGCGCACCGAGGCGCCGCACGCCGGGGAGCACGGCTACCGCACGATCGCCGACATCATGCGCTCCCTCAACCCCATCGAGGGAGAGTTCTACCGCGAGGCTCTTCAAGTGAGCCGCTACACACGGGAGATGTTCTGCCTGATGGAAGGGCGCCATGTGCACCCCTCCACGCTCTACCCGGGCGGCGTCGGAACGGTCGCGTCCGTCCAGCTGTTCACGGACTACCTCAGCCGCCTCATGCGGTACGTGGAGTTCATGAAGCGGGTCGTTCCCCTGCACGACGACCTGTTCGACTTCTTCTACGAGGCGCTGCCCGGGTACGAGGAGGTCGGCCGCCGGCGGGTGCTGCTCGGCTGCTGGGGAGCGCTCAACGACCCCGAACACTGTGACTTCACGTACGCCAACATGACCGACTGGGGACGGAAGATGTTCGTCACCCCCGGCGTGATCGTGGACGGCAAACTGGTCACCAACGACCTCACCGAGATCAACCTCGGCATCCGGATCCTGCTCGGCAGTTCGTACTACGACGACTGGGAGGGCAAGGAACAGTTCGTCACCCACGACCCGCTCGGCAACCCGGTGGACCCCCGCCACCCGTGGAACCAGCACACGATCCCCGCCCCGCAGAAGCGGAACTTCGACGACAAGTACAGCTGGGTGATGTCGCCCCGCTGGTTCGACGGCAAGGACCACCTGGCACTGGACACCGGTGGCGGCCCCATCGCCCGCCTCTGGTCCACCGCACTGTCCGGGCTCGTCGACGTCGGCTATGTGAAGGCGACCGGTCACAGCGTCGTCATCAACCTGCCGCGCACGATGACCAAGCCCGAGACCACCTTCGAGTGGAAGATCCCGAAGTGGAGCAACGCGCTGGAACGCAACCGCGCCCGCACCTACTTCCAGGCGTACGCCGCCGCGATCGCGCTGCACTGTGCCGAGAAGGGGCTCGAGGAGGTCCGCGCCGGACGCACCCAGACCTGGGAGAAGTTCGAGGTGCCGGACGAGAGCATCGGCGTCGGCTTCACGGAGGCCGTACGCGGCCTGCTCTCCCATCACATGGTGATCAGGGACGGCAAGATCGCCAACTACCACCCCTACCCGCCCACCCCGTGGAACGCCAGCACGCGGGACTCGTTCGGCACCCCCGGCCCCTACGAGGACGCGGTGCAGAACACACCGATCTTCGAGGAGAACACCCCGGAGAACTTCAAGGGCATCGACATCATGCGGACCGTCCGCAGCTTCGACCCCTGCCTGCCGTGCGGCGTCCACATGTACGTGGGCGGCGGCAAGACCGTCAAGCAGATGCATGTGCCCACCGGGCTGAGCGGACTGGCCGGATGAGCGCCGCAGCGACGGTCGTCGCACCGCCGAGGGCCCTGGACGCCGTGGAGGCCGGGCAGCGGGTCGAGGACCTGCTCGACCGCCTGAGTACCACTGGCGACCAGGAAGTGTGCGCCGCGGCAGAGGAGTTGGTTCGGGTCCTGATGGACTTCTACGGCGCCGGCCTGGCCCGGATCGTCGGCCGTCTCGGCACCCCCGCGGACCGCGGAACCGGCGACGGACCGCTCGCCGCGCTGCTCGACGACGAACTCGTGTCGAGCCTGCTGGCCCTGCACGATCTGCACCCGGAGGACATCGGCACGCGTATCGCGCGCGCCCTGGACTCCGTTCACGACCCCGTCGAGGTCGTCGGCTTCGACGAGGAGACCGGCATCCTGCGGCTGCGCTCCTCGGCCGGGGCCGGGGCCGGGGCCGGTGACGGCGGTGGCTGCGGCTGCCCGAGCACGGGCGCGGCGACGCAGCGCAGCGTCGAGGACGCGCTGGCCTGCTTCGTACCGGAAGTGGAGCAGGTGGTGATGGAGTCGGTGACCGTCGAGCCACCCCTGCTCCAGATCGCTACCCGCCCGCCGGCCGGAACTGCCGGAGCCGGCACGACCGTTGCCGCGACGGCACCGTGAACGCCCCCCCGACCAGGGCCGAGCGTCGCCCGGCGCCCGTTGCCCGCGCCCGAGGCCTGCGCAGATTCGCCGCGCCGCCGGAACCCCGGCAGGAACGGTGCGAGCTGTGCGGCGTGCCCGTGACCGAGGGCGGTCATCGGCATCTCGTGGACACCGAGAAGCGTGCGCTGGCCTGTGCGTGCACCCCGTGCTCCCTGCTGTTCGAGCGGCCCGGCGCAGCCCACGGACGCTTCAGAACGGTCCCGGACCGCTATCTGTCCGATGCGGACCACCATCTCGACGACGGTGCGTGGGAGCTGCTCCAGATCCCGGTCGGTGTCGCGTTCTTCTTCCGCAACGCGGCGCTGGACCGGCTGGTCGCGCTCTATCCGAGCCCGGCCGGAGCGACCGAGAGCGAGCTCGCCCCGGAGACCTGGCAGACCGTGCTCGGCGCCAGTCGCCTCGCCGCCCTCCTCGAACCCGACGTCGAGGCACTGCTGATGCGTCGCACGGAGGGCCGGGCCGAGTGCTATCTCGTACCGATCGACATCTGTTACGAGCTGGTGGGGCGCATGCGCCTGCTGTGGCAGGGCTTCGACGGCGGCGCCGAGGCGAGAGCCGATCTCCAGGCGTTCTTCGCACACGTCGAGGGACGCGCCCGGACCCAGGAGAAGGGGCAGCGGCGGTGACGGAATTCGCCTTCACCTGCACCGGAGTCCGCGCCGACCCGTACGCGGCGGGCCCCACGTTGGTCTTCCGGCTGCGCATCACCGCGTCCCCGGAAGCCCGGGTGCACGCCCTCGCGCTGCGCTGCCAGATCCGTATCGAACCGGCCCGGCGGGGCTACGAGCAGGGCGAGGCGGACGGACTGCACGACCTCTTCGGCGACCGCTCACGCTGGGGAAACACGCTCCAGCCGCTGCAGTTCGCCCAGGTCGCCCTCACGGTTGCGTCGTTCACCGCGGAGACCGAGGTGGACCTCGTCGTGCCCTGCACCTACGACCTGGACATCGCCGCGACCCGGTACTTCGACGCGCTCCAGGACGGCGAGGTGCCGCTCCTCCTGCTCTTCTCCGGCACCGCCTTCACCGGGGACGGCGGCTTCCACGTCGAGCCGATTCCCTGGGACCGCGAGGCGCCCTTCCGGATGCCGGTGGCGGTGTGGAAGGACATGATCGAGCAGCACTTCCCGGGCTGCGGCTGGATCCGGCTGCCGCGCGACACCATGAACGCGCTGCTCGCCTTCCGCTCGCGGCAGGCCCTGCCGTCCTGGGAGGCGACCGTCCAGGCCCTGATCGACCTGGCCGGAGCCGCAGGTAATCCACCCTCGCAGTCACCTGAGCGTCCGGTGCACCGGGCCGTACTGCCCCGCGTCACCGAGAGGACGGCGCCGTGACCTCATCCCTCCTCACGCCCGCACTGGAGTCCCGGTTCGCCACCGCACGGCAGGTGGCCGACACCGTCCTCTTCGAGGGCTATGTGCTCTACCCGTACCGTGCCTCCGCGGCCAAGAACCGGCTCCGCTGGCAGTTCGGGGTGCTCGTGCCGCCCGGCTGGGGCGCCGACCGCGAGGAGCACGAATTCCAGCACACCGAGTGCCTGATGGAGCCGAAGCCCGGCGCGACGCTCGCCGTCGAAGCACGGTTTCTGCACGCCCAGCGGCGCACGGTGCAACAGGCCCGCGACGACGGCACGTTCGAGGACGTGGCTGAACTCGACCTCGCCGACCGGGTGCTGGTCCCCTGGGACGAGGGCGCCGAGGAACGCGTCGAAGTGGTCGTGGACGTCGCCGAACTGGCCGGGGACGGTGTCACCGTCCCCTTCGCCACGCCCGCCCGCGAGGAGACCGAACCCGTCCTGGACACGGACGGGCGGACGGTGGGACGCCTGGTCCGCCGCTGCGAGAAGATCAGCGGCGTGGTGCGGCTGTCCGCCCGCGAACTCGACGGACCCTACCGGGTCGTGCGGCTCACCGCCGTGGTCGAGAACACCAGCACCTGGACGCCCGACTCCGCCGAGGCCGACCGGGACGCCGCGCTCCCACGGTCGCTGGTCGCCGCCCACCTCCTGATGGGACTCAGCGCGGGCTCGTTCCTGTCGATGACGGACCCGCCCGAGTGGGCGAAGGGCGCGGTCGCGGCCTGCCGCAACCTGCACACCTGGCCGGTGCTCGCCGGGGAACCCGGGCGCGCGGACCTGATGCTGTCGTCCCCGATTATCCTGGAGGACCATCCGGCCATCGCCCCCGAGAGCCCCGGAGCGCTGTACGACGCCACCGAGATCGACGAGATCCTCGCCCTGCGCACGGCGGCCCTGACCGACCAGGAGAAGCGCGAGGCCCGCGGTACCGACGCCCGGGCGGCCGCGGTCGTCAACCTGGCCGAATCGATGCCCCCCGAGGTCCTGGAGCGGTTGCACGGCGCGGTGCGGGCCCTGCGCGAGATCACCGGACCCGACCCGTCGCCGCCCGCCGCCCGGGACCCCCTCCCGGACGGCGCCGACCTCATCGACGCCCGCGGCGTGCTCCGCCCCGACACCCCGTGGTGGGACCCCGCGAGCGACGACACCGCCGACCCGGCCCGGGACCGGATCCTGGTGGACGGCCGGTCCGTGGGCGTGGGCAGCCGCGTCCTTCTGCGACCGGGACTGCGGCGCACCGACGCCCAGGACCTGTTCCTCAAGGGCCGCAGCGCACAGGTCGAAGCAGTGCTCCACGACGTCGACGGCGGCGTGCACCTCGCGGTCACCGTCGAAGGCGACCCGGGCGCGGACATCCGCCGTGAGCAGGGGCGCTTCCTGTACTTCCAGCCGGACGAGATCGCCCCCCTGGAGGATGCGTGAACACCCCCGCGCAGGAACGTCCGAGAACCCTGGTCGCCGGGATCGGGAACATCTTCCTCGGCGACGACGGCTTCGGCGTAGAGGCGGTGCGCGCACTGTCCTCGCACCGTCTCCCGGACCACCTCGAGGTGGTCGACATCGGCGTACGGGGCGTCCACCTCGCCTACCAGCTCCTCGACGGATACGACACGCTCGTCCTGATCGACGCCACCGAGCGCGGCGGCGTCCCCGGAACCCTGTACCTGATCGAGGTCGACGAACCCGGCGCCGTCGAGCCGCAGAACGCACTGCTCGACGGCCATCGGATGTCCCCCGACGCCGTCCTGGCACTGCTCGGCACCCTGTGCGCGGGCACCGGAGCCGTACCGCCGAGGCGCACGCTCGTCGTCGGCTGCGAACCCGACAACGTCGACGAAGGGATCGGACTGAGCGCACCCGTGGCCGCAGCAGTGCCACAGGCCGTACGGATGGTCCTGGACCTCGTACAGGACGAAGACCACGAGGCCGCCGCCCAGCGGACGGCGGCCGGCCCCGCCATGAACTGAGCAGAAGGAACCCACCCCCATGAAGAAGACCCTCATCTGCGGCCTGACCGCCGCCGCTCTCGTCGCCCTCGCCGCGCAGATCCTGCCCGACGTCAAGCGCTATCTGCGGATGCGCTGCATGTGACGGCGCCCGCCGCCCGGTCCCGGCCCCTGGCTGCACCGAATGGTGTATGTGCCGTACGGGCACCGGCGAGCCGGTCCGCCGGCCCCCGTCACCCGCCGCTGTAATGACGCACGGCAGGACGGAGACGCAATGCACGAGATGTCGATCGCCATGGCCGTCGTCGACCAGGTGGAGGAGGTGGCTCAGGCAGGCGGAGCCGCCTCGGTCGGGTCCGTCCGGCTCCAGGTCGGCGAACTGGCCGGGGTCGTTCCCGACGCCCTGTCCTTCTGCTTCGGACTCGCCTGCGCCGGGACCGTTCTGGAAGGCGCCGAACTCGTCGTCGAACCCGTGGCGGCCCGCGCGCGGTGCGAGCCCTGCGCGGCCGAATGGGCGGTTGGCATGCCACCCCGGCTGTGCTGTCCGGTCTGCGGCGAGCCGACCGCCGAACTCCTGTCGGGGCGCGAGCTGCAGATCGTCAGCGTGCACTGGCAGGACGGACCCGAACACGAACACACCCGCGAACCGATCTCCCAGGAGCGCTGAACGATGTGCCGTGAAGTCGACCTGCAGCAGGCGGTACTCGCCAAGAACGACGCGACGGCGCACAGCCTGCGAGCCGGGCTCACGGCGCGCGGCACCACCGTCGTCAACCTGCTCTCCAGCCCCGGCAGCGGCAAGACCGAACTGCTGGAACGCGAACTCTCCCGGGCCCGGGAGAGGGGAGTGCCGGTCGCCGCGCTCACCGCCGACCTCGCCACCGAGAACGACGCGGTCCGCCTGGCCCGGTCCGGAGCCCCGGTCAAACAGGTGCTGACCGACGGACTCTGCCATCTGGAGGCCGGGATGCTGGGCCGTCACATCGACGACTGGCTGCCCGACGGGACCCGGATCCTCTTCGTCGAGAACGTCGGCAACCTGGTCTGCCCCGCCTCGTACGACCTCGGGGAGACGCTCAGGGTCGTCCTCGCCTCCGTGACGGAAGGCGAGGACAAGCCGCTGAAGTACCCCACCGCGTTCGGACTGGCCCAGCTTGTCGTGGTCACCAAGACCGACATCGCGCAGGCCGTCGGATTCGACGAGGCCGCATTCCGTGCCCATGTCCAGCAGGTCAACCCCGGTGTGGACGTGGTGCTCACCGCCGCCCGCCGCGGTGAGGGGGTGGGCACGCTGCTCGACCGGGCCCTGGCCGCCGGGGAAGGCGCCCCGGTCCACACACCGGTGATGGCCCGGCAGCACGCGTCCCACCAGCACACGCACCCCCACGAGGACCACCGCACGCACGGGGGCCAGCACACCCACAGCCACACGCATACGGGCGTGCATACGCACACGCATCCGGACCTCGGAACCCACGATCACCCGCACACCGGCCCGCACGCCCACGCGCACCCCGACGAGCCGCTCGTCGTGACGACAGCACCCGCCTCCGCGGCGCAGCACCGCCCGTGACGACCCCACAGCCCGGGACCGCCGTCGCCGGAGCCGTGCAACGGAGACGGGTCGTGGTCCGCGGCGTCGTGCAGGGCGTGGGCTTCCGGCCTTACCTGTATGCCCGCGCCACCGGGCTCGGACTGGCCGGACACGTCACCAACACCACCGAAGGCGTCGTCGCCGAGGTCGAGGGCGCCCCCGCCGCCGTGGCCCTGTTCTGCGACCGGATCGCGGCGGACGCCCCACCGCTCGCCCTGGTGGACTCCGTCGACCACAGGGAAGTCCCCGCCGCGGGCGGATCCCGCTTCAGCATCGAGGACTCCAGGACCGGCGGACCGGCCCGCACACTGGTCTCCCCGGACGTGGCCACCTGCGCCGACTGCCTCACCGAACTGGCCGATCCGGCCGACCGGCGCCATCGCCACCCCTTCATCACCTGCACGCACTGTGGGCCCCGCTTCACCATCGTCACCGGAGTGCCGTACGACCGCGCACACACGACCATGGCCCGCTTCCCTATGTGCGCCGACTGCGCCCGTGAGTACGCCGACCCCGCTGACCGGCGCTTCCACGCGCAGCCGGTCGCCTGCCCCGACTGCGGCCCCCGGCTGCGACTGCTCGTCGGGCAGCCGGACCGCGCACTGCCCGCACAGCCCGTAACCGGACGCGACCCGGTCGCGGAGGCCCGCCGGCTGCTGTCCGACGGCGCTGTCCTCGCGATCAAGGGACTCGGCGGCTACCACCTCGCGTGCGATGCCGAGAACTCCGCCGCGGTGTCCCTGTTGCGCCGCCGCAAGGCCCGCGGCGACAAGCCGTTCGCCATGATGGCCCGCGGCATCGACGACATCGCGCACCTCGTGCAGCTGGGCGGCGAGGAGCGGGCCCTGCTCGTCGGCGCTGTCCGGCCCGTCGTCCTGCTGCGACGCCGCACCGACGCCCACCCGGGCCCCGGCACCCCATGGCCGTCCGACGCGGTTGCCCCGGGCAGCCCCGACCTCGGGGTCATGCTCCCGTACACCCCGTTGCACCACCTCCTGCTGGGCCTGCCCGGTGACCCGCCGGGACCGCGCCTTCTGGTCATGACCAGCGGCAACGTGGCCGGTGAACCGATCGTCACGGACGACGACGAGGCGCTGGAGCGACTGGCCCGCCTCGCCGACGCCTGGCTCACGCACGACCGCCCGATCCACGTGCCGTGCGACGACTCCGTCGTGCGCGTCTGCGACGGGGAGCGGCTGATCGTACGGCGCTCACGCGGCTACGCCCCGCTGCCGCTCGCCCTGCCGCATCCGGTACCTGCGACGCTCGCCACCGGAGGCGACCTGAAGAACACCTTCTGCCTCGCCGAGGACCACAGGGCCTGGCTGTCCGCCCACGTCGGCGACATGGACGACCTCGCCACCCAGCACGCCTTCGAACGCGCGGAACAGCACGTGGAGACCATCACCGGAGTGCGGCCCGGCATCCTGGCCACCGACCGGCATCCCCGCTACCGCACCGGCCAGTGGGCCCTGCGCCGGGCCGACGGCCGGCCGGTCGTCCGCGTACAGCACCACCACGCGCATATCGCGGCCGCGATGGCCGAGCACGGAAGGGACGGCAGCCGCCGGGTGATCGGCGTCGCGTTCGACGGCACCGGTTACGGGGACGACGGCGCGGTGTGGGGCGGCGAGATCATGCTGGCCGACTACGAGACGTACCACCGCTTCGCGCACCTCGCGTACGTTCCGCTGCCTGGCGGCGACGCCGCCGTGCACCGGCCCTACCGGATGGCGCTCGCTCATCTGTACGCGGCAGGCATCGGCCCGACGGACGACCTGCCCTGCACGGCAGCCTGCCCGCCGGACGAACGACGCGTGCTGCTGCGGCAGTTGGAGCGAGACCTCAACTGCGTCCCCACCTCCAGCATGGGCCGGCTGTTCGACGCCGTCTCCTCGCTGGCGGGCCTCTGCCACCGGGCCGGGTACGAAGCCCAGGCCGCCGTCGAACTGGAGGCCGCCGCGGTCGGCGCCGCCGCGGACCTCGGACCCGGTTACGGCTTCGCGCTGTGCCCGGCGGGCACGGCCGACGGGCAGCGGTTGATCATGGACCCGTCGCCGGTACTGGCGGCCGTCGTCGACGACGTGCGCGCCGGCACGGCGCCGACGCTTGTCGCCGCACGCTTCCACGGGGCCGTCGCGGACCTCGTGCTCCAGGTGTGCACGTCGGCCCGCGAACGACACGGCCTGCACGAAGTCGCCCTGACCGGCGGCGTGTTCGCCAACACCCTTCTCTCCTCCCTGTGCGCAAGGATGCTGAGCGAGAACGACTTCACCGTCCTGCGCCACCGGGAGGTCCCCCCGAACGACGGCGGGCTGGCGCTCGGCCAGCTCATGGTGGCCGCCCGCACCGGAGCGGCACACGCGAGCGCCGCCGACTGACGTCCTGCCCGGCAGAGCCGGGCAACGCCCCCACAGCAAGGAGCAGCCATGTGCCTGGCGGTACCCGGCAGAGTGATGGACATCGAGGAACGCGACGGTACCCGGATGGCCACCGTCGACTTCGGTGGTGTGGTCAAGGAAGTGTGTCTGGAATATCTGCCGGACCTCCAGGTCGGTGAATACGCCATCGTCCATGTGGGGTTCGCCCTGCAGCGACTCGACGAGGAGTCGGCACGGAAGACGCTCGACCTCTTCGCCGAACTCGGCCTGCTCCAGGAGGAGTTCGGAGATCCGTGGGAACTGGCCGCGGAGGCCGGCGGAATGTCCCCGACCGGTGGTGCCGAGGCGCCACAGGAGGTTCAGCAGTGAAGTACATCGAAGAGTTCCAGAACCCGGACCTGGCGCGCCGACTGCTGGACGACATCCACTCCATTGTGACTCGTCCGTGGGCGCTGATGGAGGTCTGCGGCGGACAGACGCACACCATCATCCGGCACGGAATTGACCAACTCCTGCCGGACCAGGTCGAACTGATCCATGGTCCGGGCTGCCCAGTCTGTGTCACACCGCTGGAGGTCATCGACAAGGCGCTGGAGATCGCCTCCCGCCCCGAGGTGATCTTCTGCTCGTTCGGGGACATGCTCCGGGTCCCCGGAACCGGCCGTGACCTGTTCCGGGTCCGCAGCGAGGGCGGCGACGTGCGGATCGTGTACTCGCCGCTCGACGCTCTGAAGGTCGCCCAGCAGAACCCCGACCGTGAGGTGGTCTTCTTCGGGATCGGATTCGAGACCACCGCACCGCCCAACGCCATGACGGTGTATCAGGCGCGCAGGCTCGGCATCCCGAACTTCAGCCTGCTGGTGTCCCATGTGCGGGTCCCCCCGGCCATCGAGGCGATCATGCAGTCGCCGAGCTGCCGGGTGCAGGGGTTCCTCGCCGCCGGCCACGTGTGCAGTGTGATGGGCATGCGGGAGTACCCGGAGCTGGCCGAACGGTTCCAGGTCCCCATTGTGGTCACCGGTTTCGAGCCGCTGGACATCCTCGAAGGCGTACGGCGGACCGTCCTGCAGCTGGAGCGCGGTGAGCACACCGTGGAAAACGCGTACCCGCGCGCTGTGCACCCGGACGGGAACCCCGCGGCGCTCACCATGCTGGAGGACGTCTTCGAAGTCACCGACCGCGCCTGGCGCGGCATCGGCACCATCCCCGACAGCGGCTGGCGGCTCTCCACCCGCTACCGGGACTACGACGCCGAGTATCGCTTCTCCGTCACCGACATCGACACCAAGGAGCCCGCCGAATGCCGCAGCGGTGAGGTCCTGCAAGGACTGCTGAAGCCCCACGAGTGCGAGGCGTTCGGCACCACCTGCACCCCGCGCAACCCGCTCGGGGCCACCATGGTCTCCAGCGAGGGTGCCTGTGCCGCGTACTACCTCTACCGGCGCCTGGACATCAGGACCGCACCCAGGGAGACGAGCCCCGTTGCCTGAGACCACCGAAGCACTGAACACCGCCGTCACCGCGACCGCGGGCGTCCCCGGCGAGGAACCCGTACTCGACCTCACGGCATGGACCTGCCCCGCCCCGCTGCGCGATCAGCCGAGGGTGGTGATGGGCCACGGCGGCGGCGGCGCACTCTCGGCCGAACTGGTCCAGCACGTCTTCGCGCCCGCCTACGGGGGCGACGTGCTCGCGCAACTGGCCGACTCCGCCGTGGTGTCGCTGGGCGGCGCTCGGCTGGCCTTCTCCACGGACTCGTACGTCGTGCGGCCGCTGTTCTTCCCCGGCGGCAGCATCGGCGACCTCGCGGTCAACGGCACGGTCAACGACCTGGCCATGAGCGGTGCCAGGGCCGCCTACCTCTCCTGCGGTTTCATTCTGGAGGAGGGCGTTGAGCTCTCGGTCGTCGCACGCGTGGCCGATGCGCTGGGCGCAGCGGCGCGCACGGCGGGCGTCGAGGTGGCGACCGGCGACACCAAGGTCGTGGACGCCGGTCATGGCGACGGCATCTTCATCAACACCGCCGGGATCGGCCTTGTCCCGGCCGGCGTCGATCTGCGTCCCCAGCGAGTGGTCCCGGGCGACGTCGTGATCGCGAGCGGTGCGATCGGCGTGCACGGCGTGGCGATCATGAGTGTGCGCGAGGGCCTCGAGTTCGGGGTGGAGATCGAGAGCGACTGCGCGGCGCTGGGCGGGCTGGTGGAGACCATGCTCGCGGTCACCCCCGACCTCCATGTCCTGCGCGACCCCACACGTGGCGGACTGGCCGCGGCGCTCAATGAGATCGCGGTGGCATCGGGCACCGGTGTCGTCATTCAGGAGCGAAACGTTCCGGTCCCGCCGGCCGTGGCCAACGCCTGCGCCGTCCTGGGCCTGGACCCGATGTACGTGGCCAACGAGGGCAAACTCGTCGCGTTCGTCCCCCGTGGGCACGCCGAAGCCGTTCTGGAGGCGATGCGGGCGCATCCGCTGGGAGCGGAGGCGACCGTGATCGGCGAGGCCGTGGAGGCGCATCCCGGCATGGTCGTGGCCCGCACCGGGCTCGGCGGGACGCGCGTGGTCGACCTGCCGATCGGGGAGCAGCTGCCCCGGATCTGCTGATCCGACGGTCCTGCGGACCGCTCGCGCGGATGCGGGAGCGGCGCTGTGTGGCGACCCTGGAGAGGTGGGGGTGACTCGCTGAGGAGGACCCATGTCCATGATGGACAAGATCAAGCACATGCTGAAGGGCCATGAGGACAAGGCGGGAAAGGGCATCGACAAGGCGGGCGACGCCATCGACACCAAGACGCAGGGAAAGTACACCGGCCAGGTCGACACGGCCCAGGACAAGCTCAAGGACGAGTTCGGTTCGGAGGAGGGGCAGGACCGGCCGCCGCAGCCCTGACCACGCTGCCGTGCTCCTGCGGATCGCGCGGACGCCCGACGATCACCACTGTCCCTTGCATTCCCGTGCCCGCTGCCGCCGAGGATGCGTACGAGTCGTGCGCGGGCACCGGCTCCAGGGCGACGACGCCGCAGCGGGCTCGTACGAGCCCGCTGCGGCGCGCCGTCACGCGCCCGGACGCCGAGTGAAGCCGGTGGCCGGGCGTTCCATCCGCTCGCCGTCCACGGTGATGTCGACGGCTTCGTTGTAGAACGCGATGAGGTCCTTGACCGCACCCGCGGCCGGGACGGGGTCGGGGTAGCTCCACGCCACATGCGCCGGCGCGTCGCTGTCCGTGCCGGTCAGGGACCAGTACTCGGCCGTCCCCTTGTACGGGCATCCCGTACGCAGGTCGGTCGGGGTGAACAGATCGAGGCGGACGTCCTCGCGGGGGATGTAGTAGCGGACGGGCAGGCGCGTCTCGAAGAGAAGCACCGGGCTGCGGGTGTCCGCGACGAGCGTTCCGTCGATCTCGATCTGCACGTGCCGAGAGCTGCGGAGCGCGTCCACACGCGAGTACGGGTCGCGGGGATGGACAAAGATCTCTTCGTCCTCCTCGTACCAGTGATCGGGGCCCACGCCGACGCGTCCGAACCACTCGAAGGCGATGTGTCCGGCGAGCTCGGCGCCCGGAAAGGTCCATGCGGCGTTGGGCTCCGCGACGCCGTCCACGATGAGGTCGTAGAAGACCGTGGAGCCGGAGTGCGCACCCACGTCGGGGTCCGCCGCCGGGCGGAGCAGATCGGTGCGGACGTCGTTCCGGGGGAAGGCGTAGAGCGGTACGGCATGGCCGGGTTCCCACACGAGGACCGGTCGGCGGCTGTCGACGACGACGGTCGTCCCCTTCTTCCTTCCCGCGTACTCGGCGCTCGCTCGGCTCCCAGGTGAGGGCGGCGTCCCGTACCGGGTGACGGCGCTCGACGGCGGGGGCGGGTGGAATGGTCACGAAGTCCTCCTGCGCGAGAGTGCTGATCGAGGTGCCCATCGAGGTTCCTGCGGCGGTCCACCGGTCACGGGGCGCGTGAGCCGGCTCCATGCGCCCGGCCGGTCCGGTTCACCGGCCGGGGCCGGTGGCGGGACGTCCCCTTGCACCCGCAGCCCAGCGGTTACGGGACTTGGCTGTCTCAGCGTACGCACGTCCGCATGCGGCCGCCTGCGGCGTGAGAGATGCCATCCCGGGCTGCTGCGGAGATACCGGCAGGGACGCGGAGCGAGCCTTTCGGCGCGTCACGGAGAAGCCGGACCCCTGTCCGGGGAGACTTTCGTCATGACGAATGCAACGAAGGCAGTCCTCGAGGGCGGCCCCGACGACCTTCCCGAGCGGATTGTTCCCCTCACCACACCCGTGCCGGACCTCAAGATCCCGTTCCGTGGCGGGTACGAGCACTTCAAGGCGACGACGCGTCACCAGGAGACCGCCGAGGGCCAATTGCCCATCTACGAATGGTGGGAACGCACGGAGATCCCGGGGTAGACGCCCCGGTACGGGCTTCCCGCTCGCCGGATACGTACGCACTGTCCGCCCGACCGACGCGTACGCATGTCGTGGACCGCCGTCCCGAGGGCAGGCAGCCCGTCCCGGCAGACTTCCCGGACCCGTCGCTGCCGACCCACGGGCCGACCGTCACCCTCAGCGGCTACTCGCTGACCGACCGAGGGCTGGGGCATTTTGCCGATGGCCCGGACGGGGCTGCGTCGTGAGGCGGGGCTGGTGACCGCGGCGTCGGCGGGCCGGGTGGTGAGAGGGCTGCGGTGGCCGGCGCCGGCAGGACGTGCTCGGCGTGCTGCCGCGGTCATGGCGCGGGAGGGGATGTGATCGGTCGCCGCAGGAGTCCACACGGCGCGGTGGGTGCTGATGGCGGTCGTTCAGGGCGCTGGGGGCGTGGTTTTCGGTGTGCTGGAGTCCAGCGGCATGCTGCCGACAGGGTGAGCAGGCGTCAACATGTCGCCCGAAAAGCCTAATCAGGTGCCGGATTGGCATCCCCTGCTCAGGGACGTCGGCTTGTGGCCTTGACCCGGACCAGTACCTCGCCGGGACCGGCGACGGGCTTGGCGATCTCGCTCAGCACCAGAGGGGCGCCGAACTCTTCCAGGATCGTTGCGCGCAGGCTGTGGCTGCTTTCGTCTGTCACTCAAGAGGAAGGGCATGGTGTCGTACGGATCGGCTGGTCCTTCTGGTCGTCGTCCGTGCGTTGCAATGACGGCCTTGCCGCGGAGGGGGGCACGACCGGACCGGTCGGGGCGCGATGCTGTTGGCATCCGGCGCCTCCGGTGTTGAGCATCGTCACGAGGAGAGGTACCCATGTCGACGTATCTGGTCAATCACCTGCGCATCCCCGGCGTGCCGCAGGAGGAGAACCTGGCCTATCTGGAGCAGGTCGAGGCCACCACGGCGCTCTACGGAGGCAAGTGGCTCGCGATTGGCGGCGAGGTGCAGGTCCTCGAGGGCGCATGGCCGGGCTCGGTGGTGCTGATCGAGTTCCCCGACATGGAGACGGCACAGGCGTGGTACAACTCGCCGGAGTATCAGAAGATCATTCACCTGCGCACGGATCGGACCATCAATGATCTGGTCCTGGTCGACGGCGTAAGCTCGGACTTCACGGCTGCCGGCTACGCGCAGCAGCTCCGTGCCACGATTGCGGCCGCCGAGTGCGGCAGTTGATCCGGCCGGTGCCGTACCGAGTTGAGGGACAGGTGGGTCCACCTGCGGTACCCCGGCCTCACGCCGATCTCGATCGTCTCGGCACGTGTGCGTCGACGGACCGATTCGGCTCCATGTCGGGCGGGCCCGTCGGTCCGGGGCGACGCGTCGGTCCAGGGCGGACCTCGCGTCACCGCCCGGGCGCTCTGGTCTTGACTTCCTGCATCAGCCAACCGTTGCCATCCGGGTCGACGAAGGCGGCGAACGGCGCGTAGCTGCCACGTCCTGGATCCGGGCCGCTCACACGTCCCTTCTCTCCGGCGTGGTGGAACGACCGCGTCGGCCCATCGTCGGCAACGCTGACACCGCTCGTGCCCCGCTCTCGGAAGAGACGGGAGGCGGCGGCGACCACTCGCTCCCGGTTCTCCTGCGCCTGCGCCTTCGGGCCCGTCCGGCGGGTCGCGTGACGGGGCGGTCATGGGCCGATCGTTCCGCTCGGTGTGGGCGGGGCGATCTTACGGGTGCGAGTGGGCTCGGCCGGAGTCGTGCCTTCCGAGGGACGCTGGGTTCCACCGGAGCTGGACGTTGCTCTGCCGGACGGCTCGTAAGCGAAACGTGGACCCACGTCGATTCCTGTCTGAATTGACGACATCCCTGCCTGCGGGGTGCGCTGCATTGGGAGCGCGAAATATGGCGACTTGAGTGCGACGATGGACATGTGGTGCCGGATTTCAAGGTCCCGCGTAGCTCGCCGCCTGCTGCCCGGCCTGCGGGCTTGCCGGAAGCGGCGGCTTGTTCGGCGCCGTCGCCGCCGTCTGAGGGGTTTGCTTGGAAGGTGTGCCGCTTCACCGCTGTAGCGATCCGTGACGCGCCGATGAGGTGAGCAGCGATCCCCGGTGAGGAGTGGGTGAAATGACGACCCTGCTGGAGTGCTTTCTCGCAATCTGCGGCAGGCGTGATCGCTGCAGCAGCAATTTCCGTATGAGAAATTCCAGGGCGACTCAAGCAGATGGAGAGGGCGAGATTTTCTCCGGAGCGGAGCATCGGTGGTGGACCGGTGGGGGAGGGGATTATTGGGGATTTGCTCGAGCCGCCTATGCCGGCAGCCATGAAACCTGGGGCTACTTGGCTGAGCCATATCTCTTCGCGTGGCCTGGCATCGTTTTTTCCGTTCCTCTGCCTCAAGGTTCTGGGATTCTGGACAAACATCACCTTGCCGGTTCACCAGAGCGTTCCGGAACGGTCCATCTGCCTGGTCCGCGGCGGGGACGGGAGGGCTGGCGTTAAAGGATGTCCCGTCCATCCCCGGCGGGCACACGACGACAGCTACGGCACCTCGCCGCGTGGTCGGAACGCCCGAATACATCCAGTGTCCGGACGCCCCTCCGCCTTGCGATGCACCGCATCCGACGCGGCGCGCTGATTCACCACGCCGACGCGGTGCGCGACGGCATACGCGCCTACGTGGTGGAGCACCTGCACGACCCCGCGGCGGTGCTGATGCTCGACCGAGCTGGTGTGCGTGGCCGGGCGGTGCCGGACGGTCGAGGAGACCTGCCGAGCCGGCAAGGGCCTGGCCGGACTGGACGAGCACCAGGTCCGCCGCTGGACCTCCTGGCACCGCTGGTGCACCCTCGCGATGCTCGCCCACGCCTTCCTGTTCGTTGCCGCCGCCACCGAACGCCACCGCTCTGGTACAGAAATCGGCGGACGTGGTGCATCGGTGCCCCGAGCGCCCGCCCCATCAAGCTGAACGACTGTCCCTCACGCCAGCGTCTCCAGATCTCATCCTGCTGAGCCGGCGAAAACCCGTAGTCACGCACCTGTGCCTCCACGACAACATGATCATCCGTGGGTGGTGCGTTGATCACTTGAGGGTGCCGTCGTTATCGGATACCAAGTGGGGTGAGTTCAAACAGATGAGAGAACTCGTCTCAGGGCGTCCCCGAGGGCCTCGGTCAGGTGCCGACGTAGGCCGCGAGGTGCTCGCCGGTGAGGGTGGAGCGGTCGGCGACGAGGTCGGCGGGTGTGCCCTCGAAGACGATCCGGCCGCCGTCGTGACCGGCGCCGGGGCCGAGGTCGATGATCCAGTCGGCGTGCGCCATGACCGCCTGGTGGTGCTCGACGACGATGACCGACTTGCCGGAGTCGACGAGCCGGTCGAGCAGGCCGAGCAAGTGCTCGACGTCGGCGAGGTGCAGGCCGGTGGTCGGCTCGTCGAGGACGTAGACACCGTCCTTCTCGGCCATGTGGGTGGCCAGCTTGAGCCGCTGCCGCTCGCCGCCGGACAGCGTAGTGAGCGGCTGGCCGAGGCTGAGGTAGCCGAGCCCGACGTCGGCGAGCCGGCCGAGGATGCGGTGCGCGGCCGGCGTGTGCGCCTCGCCGGCGCCGAAGAACTCCTCGGTCTCGGTCACCGACATTGCCAGCACCTCGCTGATGTCGCGGCCGCCAAGGTGGTAGTCCAGCACCGATGCCTGGTACCGCTTCCCCTCGCACTCCTCGCAGGTGGTGGCGACGCCGGCCATCATCGCCAGGTCGGTGTAGATGACGCCGACGCCGTTGCAGTTCGGGCAGGCGCCCTCGGAGTTGGCGCTGAACAGCGCCGGCTTCACGCCGTTGGCCTTCGCGAACGCCTTGCGGATCGGGTCGAGCAGTCCGGTGTACGTCGCCGGGTTGCTCCGTCGCGAGCCGCGGATCGCGCTCTGGTCGATCGACACCACACCCGCGCCGGCGGGGATCGACCCGTGCACGAGCGAGCTCTTTCCGGAGCCGGCGACGCCGGTGACGACGGCGAGCACCCCGAGCGGGATGTCGACGTCGACGTCGCGCAGGTTGTGCGCTGTCGCGCCGCGGATCTCCAGCGTGCCGGAGGGCGTCCGCACCGTGTCCTTGAGGGCGGCCCGGTCGTCGAGATGGCGGCCGGTGATGGTGCCGCCGGCCCGCAGCCCCTCGACGGTGCCCTCGAAGCAGACGCTGCCGCCCCCAGTACCGGCGCCGGGGCCGAGGTCGACAACGTGGTCGGCGATCGCGATCGTCTCCGGCTTGTGCTCCACGACGAGCACCGTGTTGCCCTTGTCCCGCAGCCGCAGCAGCAGGTTGTTCATCCGCTGGATGTCATGGGGGTGCAGACCAATGGTGGGCTCGTCGAAGACGTAGGTGACGTCGGTCAGCGAGGAGCCGAGGTGGCGGACCATCTTGACGCGCTGCGCCTCGCCCCCCGACAGCGTGCCCGACGGCCGGTCGAGCGAGAGGTAGCCGAGGCCGATCTCCACGAACGAGTCGAGACTGTGCCGCAGCGCGGCGAGCAGCGGCGCCACCGACGGCTCGTCGAGGTCGCTGACCCATTCGGCCAGGTCGCTGATCTGCATCGCGCAGGCATCGGCGATGTTGGTCCGCTTGATCTTCGACGACCGGGCCCCCTCGCTGAGCCGGGTGCCGTCGCACTCGGGACAGGTGGTGAAAGTGACCGCGCGCTCCACGAACGCCCGGATGTGCGGCTGCAGAGCCTCCTTGTCCTTGGACAGGAACGACTTCTGGATCTTGGGGATCAGCCCCTCGTAGGTGAGGTTCACACCCTCGACCTTCACCTTGGTCGGCTCCCGGTAGAGGAAGTCGTGCATCTCCTTCTTGGTGTACTTGCAGATCGGCTTGTTCGGGTCGAGGAGGCCCGACTCGGCGTAGACCCGCACGGTCCAGAAGCTGTCCGACTTCCAGCCGGGGATGGTGAACGCACCCTCGGCGATCGACTTGGAGTCGTCGTAGAGCTGGGTGAGGTCGATGTCGGAGACCGTGCCCCGGCCTTCGCACCGCGTACACATGCCGCCGGTGCGGCTGAAGGTCGCTTTCACCGCCTTCTTGGCGCCGCGCTCGACGGTGATCGCACCGCTCGCCCGGACCGAGGGGACGTTGAAGGCGTACGCGCTGGGTGGGCCGATGTGCGGTGTGCCGAGTCGGCTGAAGAGGATGCGCAGCATCGCGTTGGCGTCGGTGGCGGTGCCGACCGTGGAGCGGGGGTCGGCACCCATCCGCTGCTGGTCGACGACGATCGCGGTCGTCAGCCCTTCGAGTACGTCGACCTCGGGCCGCGCCAGCGTCGGCATGAAGCCTTGCACGAAGGCGCTGTATGTCTCGTTGATCAGCCGCTGCGACTCCGCGGCGATCGTGTCGAACACCAGAGAACTCTTGCCCGAGCCGGAGACGCCGGTGAACACCGTCAACCGGCGCTTCGGGATCTCGATGCTGACGTCCTTGAGGTTGTTCTCGCGCGCGCCGTGCACGTGGATCAGATCGTGGCTGTCCGCACCGTGCAGCGCAGTCGACCGCGTGTCCGTCCTCTTGGCCATGCTTATCGTGTCTCCATCTGTTGGGTGGGGCCGCCATAGCGGTCTCCGTCGGCGTCGCCTGGCTCGATCTGACCAGCTTCGAGGAGTACTTCTGGTTCTCCTCCGTCGGTGCGGTTGCGGCAACGGTCCGCTGTCTACCAGATCGGCGGCGTCGGCCGGGGTCGCTCTTTGCGCAAGAACCAAGGAATCCACGCCGCTTCGGCCCGTGGCGTCACTGGGCCTCGGCCACGCGGCGCCCGGCCGAGGTGTCAGACCAACCAGCGGCCGTCGCGCATCACCTCGCGTTCGGGCATCTCGTTCACCTCGCGCCCAACGGTTGTCCCGTCATCCCTGGCGGAACAGCGCGCGCCGTCGGATGCGGTGCATCGCAAGGCGGAGGGCGTCCGCATACTGGGTGTATTCGGATGTTCCGACAATGCGGAGAGGCGCCGTAGCTGTCGTCGTGGGCAAGTCAGGGATCACGGGACAGCCCTTCGCCCGGATGCGGCGCGCAGTTTGCCTGCAGGGTAGCGCCCGGCTCGCGGGACCGGAGCTCACTGCCTGCGAGGCTGGCTGAAGCGCAGCATGTTGCCGGAGGGATCGCGGAAGGCGCAGTCGCGGACGCCGTACGGCTGGTCGATCGGCTCCTGCAGCACCTCGCCACCCGCGGCGCGGATGCGCTCGAAGGTGGCGTCGCAGTCGTCGGTCCTGAAGATGACACCGCGCAGCAGACCCTTCGCCAGCAGTTCCGCCATGGCCCCCTTGTCGGCGGGCGAGGCGTTCGGGTCCGCGAGCGGCGGTTCGAGGACGATCTCCACGTCCGGCTGTGCGGGTGAGCCGACGGTCACCCAGCGCATCCCCTCGAACCCGACGTCGTTGCGTACCTCCAGGCCGAGAACGTCCCGGTAGAAGGCGAGTGCCTTGTCGTGGTCGTCGACGGCGACGAAGCACTGTGAAAGCTTGATGTCCATGCGTTTCACGCTACGGACAGGGTGCAGGTTTCGCTTCTCCATTCCTGACCGGTCGCATGGGGATCTAGTGCCCCTCCCGGCAAGCTTTGCCCCGTCGCGCCGCCCAGCACGCCCGCTCGCCGCGTTGGTCAGAAGCCCTGGTGGCTCCTTCCCCAAGCTCTCAGCTTCGTTCGAGCAGGGGAGACCCCATCCAAGGACGTCCGGCCGCCTTGCGATCGCACGCACTGGACGACGCTCCTCACGGGGCAAACATTGCCGGTCACGGCACTAGGCGACGCAGGCCGGGATGGCGGCGGCCTCGTCATGGCGGCGGGCCCGGTATGAGCTCGGGCTCTCGCCGACCAGTCGGTGAACCGGGAGTTGAACACCCCAGCGATGTGCAGACGACCGCGAAGCAGACCTCCGTCACACTCAGGTCTCCCCACACCGTCATGCCGGCACGCAACCCGGACGTCACACCGGACGGCGCGTCCTCAATGACCAGGCAGTGCTCCGGCCCGGCCCCGATTCGCTCGGCAGCCAGGAGGTAGGGGGCCGGTGACGGCTTGCCTTCCTCGACTGCGGCGGCATCCACCAGCACGTCAGGAACCGGCAGACAGGTCCGGGCGAACCGCCCGCGCACCCGGTGCTCGTAGTTCGACGTCACCAGATCCCAGCAATCCGAGGGCAGAGTGGACAGCAACTCCGACGCACTGTCAAAGGCGGCATAGACACCGGACCGCACGTCCTCGTCCTCCAGCGTGTGCAAGGCCGCCAGGCACTCCAGCGGATCCTGATCCGGAGCGACCGCCGCGAAGGTCTCCATCGGCCGCGTCCGCGGCGCCACTCGGTAGACCTCATCAGGGTCCAGTCCGTATCGCGCCGCCCAAGCCCCCAGACCTTAGTGGGAAAGGGAGTCCGGAAATCAGCGGAGGAAGCCTTCGTAATCGTGCTGCTGGAGCTGGCTGTTGATCTGTTTTACCGTTTCCAGACCCACGCCCACGATGATGAGGATGCTTGTTCCGCTGAGGCTGCTGGCACCGCCATAACTTGAAAAGGCCACTGTTGGTACCAATGAGATCACCCCCAGATAAAGAGCTCCCGGCCACGTCATCCGGTTGAGGACATAGCCCAGATACTGGGCAGTGGGTCGGCCGGCTCGGATTCCTGGGATGAAGCCACCGTATTTCGTCATGTTATCCGCGACTTCCACGGGATTGAACGTGATCGACACGTAAAAGAAGGCGAAGAAGACCGTCAACAGAAAATAGGTGATTACGTAGTAGGGGTCGTCACCCTTGACGAAGTTATGTTCGATCCACACCCTCCACCCCGAGGTCGACCTGGAGAACTGCGCAATGAGCTGTGGAATGTAAAGCAGCGACGATGCGAAAATGACCGGGACTACACCCGCCTGGTTAACCTTTAGTGGGATGTATGTGGATGCGTGACCGTAGGACTTGCGGCCGATCACCCGCTTTGTGTACTGCACCGGGATACGGCGCTGGGCCTGCTCGACGAAGACGACCAAGCCCACCATGACGAATCCGACGGCAACGACGCTGCCGAAGTTGACCCAGCCTCCGGCGATCTTGCCGTTCTGTTTGATGGCCCACAGCGTGCCGGGCAAAGTGGCTGCGGTCGAGACGAATACCAGGATCGACATGCCGTTGCCTACACCGCGGTCCGTGATCAGTTCGCCGAGCCACATCACGCAGGCTGTCCCTGCGGCGATCGTGAGCACCATGGTGGCGGTGATGAAGATCGACTTGTCTGGCACGATGTCCGAGGCGACCGGACAGCCGCTGAACAGGGCGCCGCTCCGGGCGGTTGCGACCAGGCCTGTGCCCTGCAGTACGGCGAGCGCGACCGTGAGGTAGCGGGTGTACTGGGTGATCTTCGCCTGCCCCGCCGAGCCCTCTCTTTTGAGCGCCTCCAACTTCGGGATGACGACGGTCAGCAATTGAAGAATGATGCTGGCTGTGATGTACGGCAGGATGCCGAGTGCGAACACTGCGATATGTAGCAGTGCCCCGCCGCTGAACAGGTTCAACAGACCGAGTAGACGACTGTTGCTGGCCTGTGCCGCATTGACGCAGGTCTGGACGTTCCCGTAGTTCACCCCGGGGATCGGGACGTGTGCCCCGAAGCGGAACAGGAGGATCATGCCGAGCGTGAAGAGCAACTTGTTGCGCAGTTCGGGTGTCCGGAGAACGCGGACGATCGCGGTGGGCAAGGTGCCTCCTTCGCCTCTGCGCCGGCGAGTCAGAGATGACGGTGTTGAGGGATGACCGCATCAGCAAATCTGCGACCGGGGAACGCCTCGCCGGAATGGCAGACGGCTGCGTCAGTGCGAAGCGTGCCACGATCACAAACTCGGCACCACTTGAGTCGAATTCGACTTGCGTGAGCCAGTGACAGCCTCAAAGGCATGGGGTGGCAGCAGGAGGTTGCACATCACATCGCGCAACTCGAGGGTTCCGTCAGGGCAATGATGTGGGTTCCCCGCTCCGCTCCGTGATCTGCGCGCATGCGCCGGACCGGACGATGGGCGGCTGCAACCTCACGTGCGTCGTACCAGGAGCGTCTGACGGGCTCCGGCCACTGCGCGATCACCACGGAGCTGATCCCGGCCGACGCGCTCCTTCGTGATGCGCGACGGCACAGTCCGTTGCCCTCAACGATCGACTGATCCGTCTGTGCCCGGAACTCCTGCGAATGGCTCGTAGGCTTTGGTGCGAACGGCTGACACGCCGCGGTTCAGCAGTGAGGCGAGGCGGTCACTCCAGGTGGCGCGATCAAAAACCATCGACTTCGACGACCGTTTCGGCGAAGTCTTTCGGGGCTTCCTGCGGCACGTTGTGGCCGATGCCCTTCAGGGTCCGGTGGGCGTATGGGCCGGTGAAGTGGCTGCGATAACTGGCGCCACCCCCGGGAGGAGTGAAGGGATCCAGCAGCCACGTACCGGACGGCTTCGACCCCCAGGGGTGCGTCCGGTCGGGCGACCACGCAGGGCGGCATCGTGCGGGCCGCGCCGGCGCCGCGCGTAGTCGGGCCGGGAATCGCGCCCACCGAGCCGGAGCAACGTCGAGTGGCGGCGCCGTCACATGCGCGACTGGGCTGCTTCCGGAAGTCATTGGTCTGCCCGTCGGCCGTCCGGGGGAGGCCCCCGGGGCGACCGACGGTCTGCGATCCGGTCGCCGAGAAGCCGCCGTGCCGCTGGCCTCACAGTGACAGCACACGGGCACGGTCGACGCCGCCGCACGCGATCCAAACCCCTTACGCGCACCATACTTCCCAGTGGCGCGAGCAGGGATGTCGCATATATTCCGTTTTATGGATGGTCGTACGGCTGGCGGTTCTTCAGGCGCTGGTTGGGAACTGCCGTCTACGGTCGTGCCCTGCTGGGCGGGCCGGCTCGCGGAATCCGATCGCGGCAGAGCCGTACGGCTTGCCACCTGGCTCCTGTCTGAGGGGAACGATGACTGACGACATGTTCGCGACCCTGGATGAAGGGCGGAGCGGCGAAGGGTGTCCGGCGAGTGCGTTTGCCCGGCGGTCATTTCTTCACGGTGCCGCCGCGGGCCTGGCCGGAGCGGCGGGCGGGGTCGCCTTGGGCAGCGGTGCCGCGCGCGCCGACACGGTGGCTGTTCCCAAGACGGGACCGACATCTCGGGTGATTCCCTTCCACGGCTATCACCAGGCGGGCATCGCCACTCTGCCCCAGCAGGTCGCGATTCTCGTCTCGTTCGACGTGACCGCCTCCAACCGGGCAAAACTCACCGACCTGTTCCGCACGCTGACCTCGCGAGCCCGTTTCCTCACGGCGGGCGGCAAACCATCGAAGGTGGCCCCGACCGCACCGCCGACGGACAACGGCATCCTGGGACCCACGGTCGTGGCGGATGGTCTCACCCTGACAGTCGGAGTGGGCGCATCCCTCTTCGACGACCGCTACGGACTCAGCGCGCGCAAGCCGGTCCAGCTCGTCAAGATGACACCCTTCCGCCATGACGACCTGGACCCCACGCTGAGTCAGGGGGACCTGCTGATCCAGATCTGCGCCGATCATCGCGACACGACGGTGCACGCACTCCTCGACATCCTGACCCACACCAAGTCCGCGATGAAGCTGCGCTGGCGTATCGACGGCCAGCGCAATCCGGAGCGTCCGGTCGGTGTCCCGCGCGACTGGTTCGGCTTCAAGAACGGCACCTCCAACCCGTCCGTCTCCGACGACGCCCAGATGAATCAGGTGGTCTGGATCCAGCCGAAGAGCGCCGAACCGGCCTGGGCCGCGGGTGGCACGTACCACGTGGTGCGTATCGTGCATTTCGCTATCGAGGCGTGGCAGAAGGTGCCCGTTGCCCAACAAGAGCGGATCTTCGGCCGCCGTAAGGCGAGCGGCGCCCCCATGTACGCAGTGGGCGAGAACGCCCCGGATCCTTTCGACCCCATCTACACCAACGACCCGCTGGGCCTGATCACCCCGCTGAACTCTCACATCCGCCTGGCCAATCCCCAGACTCCGCAGACCGCGGCCACCAGCACCATTCTGCGTCGCAGTTACGACTACGACCGGAGCCCCAACCTGCCGGAACTCGACATGGGGCATGCGTTCGTCTGCTTCCAGCAAGAACTCAATACCTACATCGCCATGCAGACCCGGCTGGAAGGCGAAGCACTGGTGCCGTACATCAGCCCACGTGGCGGGGGCTACTTCTTCGCACTTCCGGGCGTCCAGGACGAGAAGGACTACTACGCCCGCCGGCTCCTGACCTGATCCGACCTCGCTGCCGGGCAGCCGTCGGCGGGATGTCGCCCGGGCCCGGACCGAACCATCGCAATGCGCACAGGAGGCGAGATGTTCTCTGCCCTGCGGACCCGAGCCGGCAGCGGCCGCCGACGACCCGGCAGGATGCTCCGGCCGGCACTCGCCGCGGGCATGGGGATCCTGTTGATCTCCTGTACGCCCAGCCCCTCGATCCAAAAGGAATCGGCTCCTGCGCCGGCTGCGCCGACGACGCCGACTGCGCCCGTTGCCGGCGCCAGTGGCCGCGTGTATGTCACGAACCAGCAGGACAACACACTCTCGGTGGTCGACGCCCGTACCTACAAGGTCGTCGCAACCGTGCCGGCCGGTGCGGCGCCGGAAGGCGTCGCGGTCACCAAGGACGGCAGGCACGTGTACATCGCCAACAGCGGCTCTGCCAGGGTCTCGGTCCTCGACACCCGGAACAACAAGATCGTCAAAACCGTGCCGGTCGGGAAGAGCCCCACCGGTGTCGGTCTCAGCCCCGATGACAAATCCCTGTATGTCACCAACGGCAAGTCCAGCACCGTCTCGGTGATCGACACCCGAACCAGCCGGGTGGCCGCGACCATCCGGGTCGGAAAATCACCGGTGAACGTGGCGTTCAGTCGTGACGGTGGCAGTGCCTATGTGGCGAACGCCGGGTCGGGCAACCTGTCGGTCATCGACACCCGCACGCGCCGGGTCGCGCGGCAACTTCCCGCGGGGCGCTACCCGGTGGGCGTCGCCCTCACACCGGACGGCGAGTCGGCCTACGTCGCCGACGAGGTGGGACAGCAAGTCCTTGCCGTCTCAACCCGTACCGGCAAGGCGACTGCCGTGTCCGTCGGCGAGGGCCCCTTTGACGTGGCCATCGGGCCCGACGGCCGCTTCGCCTACTCCGCCGATCTCGGCCCGGGCAACGTATCCGTGATCGACACCGGCAGCCATCGCGTCGCGGCGACCATTGCCGTGGGCCCTCCAGGCACCGACCCGTTCAACCTGGAAGTCACCAGCCGCGCTGTCTACGTCACGAACCAGGGAGCGGGCACCCTCACGGTCATCGACCCGACATCCCACAAGGTCGTCGCCACTGTCACCCTCGGTGCCAGCCCCTACGGCGTGGCAGTGAGCTGAACCCGCGGGGTCACTCTTGGTGTGCGGCTCCAGGGTGAGCCGCACGTCACGGAGAAGGACTGAGGGATATGCAGGCAATGTGGCACGCACTGTCGATCACCGGGTCCATGACCTGGGAGATCACTTGGGCCCTGATCCTCGGCTTCGCCCTGTCCGCCGTTGTCCAGGCCGTGGTCCGCAAGTCCACCGTCGCGCGGATGCTGGGCGACGACCGCCCGCGGACCCTGGCCGTCGCCGCCGGCCTGGGGGCTGCCTCCTCCTCCTGCTCCTACGCCGCCGTGGCCCTGGCCCGCTCTCTGTTCCGCAGGGGCGCCAACTTCACCGCCGCGATGGCCTTCGAGATCGCCTCGACCAACCTGGTGGTCGAACTCGGGGTGATCCTGGCGCTGCTCATGGGCTGGCAGTTCACCGCCGCGGAATTCGTCGGCGGCCCCATCATGATCATTCTCCTTGCGGTGCTGTTCCGGCTGTTCCTGCGCGACAAACTGCTGCGCGACGCACGCGAACAGGCCGACCGCGGTCTGGCGGGATCCATGGAGGGGCACGCGGCAATGGACATGTCCGTCCAGCGCGAAGGCTCCTTCGGACGGCGGCTGCTGTCTCGCGAGGGCTTCACCTCGGTCGCGCACGTCTTCGTCATGGAGTGGGCGGCGATCCTGCGCGACCTGATCATCGGGCTGCTCATCGCCGGCGCCGTGGCCGCCTGGGTGCCCGACTCCTTCTGGCGCACCTTCTTCTTCGACGGCCATCCCTTGGCGTCCAAGCTTTGGGGGCCGCTGATCGGCCCGCTGGTGGCCATCGCCTCGTTCGTCTGCTCCATCGGTAACGTGCCACTGGCCGTCGTGCTGTGGAAGGGCGGCATCAGCTTCGGCGGCGTCGTGGCGTTCGTCTTCGCGGACCTGTTGATCCTGCCGATCCTCAACATCTACCGGAAGTACTATGGCGCGAAGATGACCCTCTTCCTCCTCGGCACCTTCTACGCGGCCATGGCCACCGCCGGATACATCGTCGAGTTGGCCTTCAGCGGCCTCGACCTCATCCCCGACCGCGCCGACGCTACGATCCCCATGAACGGCGTCACCTGGAACTACACCACCTGGCTCAACATCGCCTTCCTCCTACTGGCCGCCGCCCTCCTGCTGAGGTTCTTCCGCACCGGTGGCCTGCGCATGCTCCGCATGATGGGGACTGGTTGCGGTGCGCGATCGACTCGGTGAACATGCGGGCGATGAAAAGGGGGACCTGACAGGAGGTGACCGCGCGTAGTGGAACCCGAAGCTGACCCGTCGCAGCTGTGACGCTCATTTGACGCTCCGGGTACCTCACACCCCGCCCGTGGGGCCGAGAAACTGGGTCTGACGTGCAGGTTCTCCGACCTCCGTCGAACGTGACGCGATTTCGATGACGCACCACGTGAAGCGCCCCGTCAAGTTCCGCTGCCTCCGGGCCTGCACCGCTACCGGCCACTGACACGCGGACTGGCCCCGCCCGCGGCCAGAACGACGGGTGATATTGCCTCATTCGTGCCGCAGTTCTCGTGCCATGCGTCATGATGGTCCGTGCATTTCGGCTTTCCACGCACTCGACCGCACCGCGGGTGGCACCGCCCTCCGCGCGGTGGGCCATGCCGTGGCGGGAGTCGCCCTGGCGGCCGGACTGCACCACGCGACGACTGGCTCCACCGTCCCCTGGCCCGCTCTGTTCGTCGCGGGAGCGGTGCTGGCCGTATGCTCCAGGAACGACGTGAGCGTGTGGTGCCCGTCGGTGAGATACAGCTTCCCGCCCGGTCGGAGCACTGCCGTCTTCATGGGGGCGATCGTGTCCTGGGTCTCCTGGCCGAGCGGCACCGTAAAGACGTCACCGGTGGTGGCGGGCGCGCCCCGGTGGGCGGCACCGCGGCGCGAAGCGGGGCGGACGCGCGGCCCTAGACTGGGACCCTTCGGGTGCGGAGACATGATCCAAGCGGGACGGGAGAGCGACGTGGCGGCAGGCGCAGGCGACTTCGAGGACCCGTCCGCCAGGGTGTTGGCTGAGGCTGCCGCGGCGTTCGGGCTCCTGGCGTCGCCCGCGCGGTTGCACATCCTGTGGGCGCTGGCGCAGGGCGAGAGCGATGTGACCGGGCTCGCGGAGCGGGTCGGCGGAGCACTGCCCGCGGTGAGCCAGCATCTGACGAAGCTGAAGCTGGCCGGCCTCGTACGCTCCCGGCGGGAGGGCCGACGGCAGGTTTACTACGTCGACGCCCCCGAGGTGGTCATGGTGGTGCGGCTGATGGTCAAGCAATTGGCCGACCGCGCTGCGCACACTCCGGACCCTCGCCTCCGTGACCTCGGTGCCTGAGACCGCATCGGCCCCCAGTACTGATCGCACAGTCCCCAGCGGGCAGTGGGTACAGAAGCTGGAAGGCACGGGCCTCGAAGCAGGCGACGCAGCGCCGTCCATGACCGCGTTCACCTCCCTTCAGGTGCTGCGGCACCTGGACAGCGGGCCCCGCGGGCTCGTTGAGGCGCAGGCCGAGGAGCGTCTGACCCGGTTCGGCGAGAACACGGTGCCGGTGTGGCGCGCAGTGTCCTGGCCGCGCCGCTTCGTGCGGAGTCTGCGGGATCCGTTCACCGCAGTGCTGCTGTGTCTCGGACTGGTATCGGCCGCCGTAGCCGCCTGGGGTACCGCAAGCGTGATCCTTTCGTTGGTGCTGGTCAGCTGTGTGCTGCGCTCGTCCGGGGAGCACCGGGCCGATCGGTCCACGGCCGCGCTGCGGGAGCTGGTCGCCACCACGGCCACCGTGCTGCGGCGCGCAGCTGAGGACGGGACAGCGCAGTCCCGGGAAATCCCCGTCGACGAGCTGGTGCCGGGCGATGTGATCCGCCTCGGCCCCGGTGACCTGGTCCCTGCCGACGTGCGGCTGCTGCGTGCGAGCGGTCTGACGGTGCACCAGGCACCGCTGACGGGCGAGTCGGCGCCGGTCGCCAAGTTCCCCGTCGATGCGCCAGGGCGGCTGGAGGGCGGGTTGTTCGAGCAGCCGCAGCTGTGCTTCCAGGGCAGCAGCGTGGCGTCCGGCAGCGGCACCGCGATCGTCGTCGCGACCGGGGCGCATACGCGGTTCGCCGCCGCCCAGACCGGGCCGGGACGGCGCGAAGTAAGTGCTTTCGACCGGTCGGTGCAGGGGATCTCCTGGGTCCTCATCCGGTTCATGCTGCTGACACCGCCGCTGGTGCTCATGGCCAATGCCGCGCTGCGTGGCCGAGGTCTTGAGACGCTGCCGTTCGCGGTGGCGGTGGCCGTCGGGCTCACCCCGGAGATGCTGCCGGTCATCGTCACCACCGCCCTGGCTCGTGGGGCGTCCCTCCTCGCCCGCGATCACGGGGTGATCGTCAAGCGGTTGCCCGCGCTGCACGACCTCGGCGCGGTCGATGTGCTGTGCCTGGACAAGACGGGCACTCTCACCCAGGACCGACCGGTGCTCGACCGCGCGCTGGACGCGCACGGCGGCCCGGACCCCGAAGTGCTGCACTGGGCGGCCGTCAATGCCTGGTGGACGCTCCAGCTCGCCGACCTGCCCGTCCCGGACGCCCTGGACGAGGCAATCCTGGACGCAACCGAGGAAGACGTTCTGTTGCGGTACGAAGGTGTGGCCGCGCTGCCCTTCGATCCGGTACGCCGCCTCGCCACCGCCGTTGTACGCCGCCCCGGCCGGCTCGGTACGCACACCCTCGTTGTCAAGGGCGCCGTGGAAGACGTACTCCAGCGATGCGCACTGGACGACCGCGAACGGGCACGGCTCCTCGCGGTCGCCGCCCGGGAAGCGCACAGCGGCCTGCGGCTCCTCGCGATCGCCACCGCGGAACGGCGCGCCCGGCACCGCGACTACACCCCGGCCGACGAACGCGGCCTGACTTTCCTCGGCTTCGTTGTCCTGCGCGACGCTCTTGCCTCAACAGCGGCCGACGCCCTCGACTTCCTCGCGGACCGAGGCGTCACCATCAAGATCCTCACTGGCGACCACCCGGGCACCGCGGCCCGCGCCTGCCGCGACCTCGGACTCGACCCGGGCGACGTACTCACCGCCGACCGCATCGAGGACCTCACCGACACCGAACTCGCCGACACTGCCCGCCGCGCCACCGTGTTCGCGCGCTGCACTCCCGAGCACAAGGCCCGCATCGTCGCCGCGCTGCGCGCCGACGGGCACACCACCGGATTCCTCGGCGACGGCGTCAACGACCTGCCCGCACTGCATGCCGCCGACGTCGGTATCTGCCCGCGCGACGCCGTCGCCGTCGCCCGCGAGAGCGCCGACGTGGTTCTCGCAGAGAAGGACCTCACGGCCATCGCCCACGCGATCACCACCGGCCGGAACAGCAGTGGCAACATCGCCACTTACCTGCGCATCACGCTCTCCTCCAACCTCGGCAACGTGATCGCCATGCTCGCGGCCGGCTTGCTGCTGCCGTTCCTGCCGATGCTCCCGGCACAGGTCCTGGTGCAGAACCTGTGCTTCGACACCGCCCAGCTCGCCTTCGCCTACGACCGGCTCCAACCGGCCGTGCTGCGCACGCCCACGGTGCTGCGGCCCCGCGACTTTCTGCGCTTCATCACCGGCTTCGGCCTGCTGGGCGCCGTCGCCGACCTGGCCACCTTCGCCGTCCTCGCGCTCGCCGTGCACACCTCCGCCGATTCCGGCAGCCAAGCGGCGTTCCACTCCGGGTGGTTCACCGAGAACCTGCTCACCCAGGCACTGGTGATGCTGCTGCTGCGCACCGGCCGCCGCTCCGCCGAGGGCCGTGCCCCGAGCCCGATCTGCTGGTCCGCCGCCGCATTGGCCGTCATCGGAGTCCTGCTGCCCCTTTCCCCGCTCGGGCCGTTGCTTGGCATGGCCGCGTTGCCGCCCTCGTACTACCTGATGCTTGCAGTCGTCCTCGCGCTGTATGCGGCGGCACTGGCAGCCATCATGTCCCGGTACAACAGGCACTGTGCAGAGCGGTGAAGCAGCCGAGGACACTGCTCCGTGGACTCGCGGGGAGGTGGTGATCAGACAGTATTGAGTGGACTTGCCACTGTGGGTTCAGCGGTATGCCCGGCGGTCTCGTTGCGTCCGATGCCGCAACGCGGATACACGGGCAATCGCTCCGATGCGCTGGACGACGAGGACGATCCGGAAGATGAGTTCGCTCTGGGCCTGGAACGCATCCCCGACGGGGTTGCCGACAACCGTTCGCGCCCGTGAGGCAACCGGGCTCCACCGCAGCGGCCTACCATGATCTCGCCCGCAGACCCCGGCTCGCAGCGTGGTAAGCCGAGGTACTCGCGCGGCTTCTGCCACTCGGCGAGAGGACGGGCTCCAGGTGTAGCCATGGGCCAGGGGGGTGTGAAGTTCTGCGCCGGTCACCAGTCTCCGCCGCCGAAGTCACCGCCGGGGTCTCCGGCGTCGAAGCCTGACCCGAAGTCGGCCGGGTTGAAATCGGCGCCGGAGAATTCCCCGCCGTCCGGCAGGCTCGCGGCAGACGGGAAGTCCCCGGTGTCGGCGAAGGCTGCGGGCGCGCTGATCAGGCTGCCTAGCACGGTGCCCATGAGGAGGCCGCCGAGCATGCCGCCGCCCGCGCCGCCGAAGTAGCCGCCTGCCCAGGGGGTGTAGGCGGGGCCTGCGTTCCAATAGGGCTGCGTGCCGTGGTCGGTGTTGACCATTCGGGACTGCGGTTCTTCGCCGTCGGCCATGCGTGCGGCATCCGCGGCACATGCGGGAACGGGCCGCACGGTGCCGCCGTGCGGGGCCCACTGCATATCGGTGGCCGACGGGCCGTGCCGGGGATCGAAGAAACAGGGAAGCCGGTGTTCGGGCAGCGGGGCACCGGTGCGCCGGGCGGCGAGGGTGGCCAGGGCGAACCGCCCCTGTTCCAGGGTCTCGGTCACCGGCTGGACGTCGTGGGGCCGGGTGGCCCCGGCCATCTGCACCTTGGCCCTGTCGTATGCGTCCAGGGCGTGGGTGTAATCCTGACGCATGTCATCGGTGGCGCCGGGCTCGTCAGGAGAGAAATCGAGACGGTCCAGCTCCTCGCCGAAGGCGGTGATGTCCTCGTCCACCACCACACGCAGGGCCTCCAGTTCGGCGCGCCCGCGCTCCTCCCTCTTCCTCTTCGACCGGCGGTAGAGGGCGTATGCGCCCGCCCCGCCGGCTACGGCCACGCCACCGGCAACCAGCGGCCTGGTGGACCGCGAGCCGTCCTCGTCGCCGTCCGCCCAGGAGGTCGGCGCGTTGCCCTTGGCCTGCTGGAGCGCCTGGTCGACGAAGCTGTTCAGCTGGGCTTTGGTGTCCGCGGCCGCGGAGCGCTTCACCGCGCCCTTGAGGTTGTCGACGGCGTTTCGGGACATCACCTGCTGATCAGCACCCGCGTTGAAGCCGTCACCGAGGCGGATCGCATACACACCGGTGATGCCGGTCAGCGCCCGCACGTCGTTCAGCAGGGTCTCCTCGGGGAATGAGTCGGCCTTGGGCAGCACGGCGACGAAGACCGGCTTGTCAGCATTCTCGATCTTCTTCGCGAGGGCGTCGGCATCGGCTTTCGAAAGCTGTTTCTCGGCCCGTGGGTCGACGTAGACAGGACTCTTCTTCAGCGCCTCGGCCACTTCGCCGGTGCCGCTCGCGGCGTGCGCCGATCCAGGGGCGAGGGTCAGGAGGATCGCGGCCAGGGCTGTGGCCGGGCGGAGCCTGGATGTGGTTCCTGCAGTGGTGGGCATGGAGATTCTCCTGAAGGGGGCGGAGGGATGCATGCGATGTTCACTCAGCCGTACGAGAGTTTGGCGCAGAGGTCGTCATCCGCGGAGCGGGCGCCGTCGGCGACTTCGGAAGGCACCGCGGTCGGCTCGCTGGAGGCGGGGGCTGAGGGGGTGTCCGCGTATGACCGCCCGAGTATCACGTTGATGCCCGCGGTGGTGGTGGAGCGGAGATCCGCAGCGGCGAAGAGCCGGGCGACGGTCTTGGCCTCGTCCTTCTGGCCAGGGCCGTACTCGATCACGGTGGTGCCGTAGTCCTGGGTGCTCGCTGTGGCCGTGCCGGTGACGGTGAAGTCCGCGGTCTTCAGGGTTGCCGCCGCGCGGGAGGCAAGGCCGGTAACGGTGGTGCCGTTGTAGACGGCGACGGAGATGCCCCCACCGGAGACCGGTTCGCCGGCGCTCGGCGAGGGAGAGGAATCTGCCGTCTTCTTGCTGTTCTTGCCGCTGGCGTCCTGGCCGTCGAGGGTGCGGTCGGCCTTGAGGGCTGCCCACAGGGCGCCGGCGTCCGGCTCGACGATCGCGACGCGTGCACCCTCGTACCGCCAGGGGACGGTGATGAACTTGGTGTTGTGCAGGTCGATGTTCTTCAGCGACATCGCGAAGGAGATCAGTTTGTCGGCGGACCCGAGGCCGGGATCGACGGTCATGGACCTCGTGGCGGCGTCCGCGAGCGGCAGCAGCTTTGTGGGGGTGAACCCATCGCTCTTGACCTTTTTGAGCAGGCTGGCGACGAAGGCTTGTTGGCGTTTGATGCGGCCTATGTCGGAGCCGTCGCCGATGCCGTGCCGGAGACGTACGTAGTCCAGGGCTTTCTGGCCGGAGACGGTCTGCTCGCCCTTGGCGAAGATGCGTTTGCCGCGGGTGCTGCGGCCCGGGTTGAGGTCCTTTTGGTAGACGTCCTGCGGCACGCACACCTTGACACCGTCGACGACCTTCGTCAGCTCCGAGAAGCCTTTGAAGTCGACGACGACCGTGTGGTCGACGCGCAGCCCGGTGAGCTTCTCGACGGTGTTCTGAGTGCAGGCGGGGTTGCCTTTGGCGGTCCGGCCCACGGAATAGGCCGAGTTGAACATGACGTTGGTCTGCGGCTGGGTCCAACTTCCGTCGGGCAGTTTGCAGCGCGGGATGTCGACGAGGGTGTCGCGAGGGATGGATACGCCGACGGCGTGCTTGCCGTCGGCGTACACGTGCAGCAGGAACGCGGTGTCGGAGCGGCCGATGTCGCCCTTGTCCCCACCACCCAGTTCGCTGTTCCCGCCGGTCCGCGCATCCGAACCGATGACCAGGACGTTCTGCCCCTTCGAGGCGGCAGCGGGCCGACTGTCGGAGATCCCGTCCGCGCCGAACGTGTCGATGCTGCCACTGAGCTTGAGATAGGCCCAGCCGGCACCGGCGGTCACGAGCACGAGCAGCGACAGGGATATCGCGAGCACGAGCCGCACCCGGCTGCGCTTGCGCCGTCGGCCGCGGGCGGCGGGCCGAGCGCCGCCGCGGCGCGGCGGCGCCATCTGGTGGCTGCCTGTCATGTGTGGGCCCTCATTCGTCCGGCTCGTGTAGAGGGGACGATTGCCCCCACCCTAGGGTTGTACAGTTGCGCAATCTAGCAATCTTCACGGCGGTTGCGACCTCTGCGGCCGCACGCCGGAACGGGCGAGAGAAAGGACGGGGTGGCAATGCTCCGCAACGGACTGGAACCCTGGCACCTGCTGATCGTGGCGATCGTGGTCATCGTGTTGTTCGGGTCGAAGAAGCTGCCGGACACCGCCCGCGCGCTGGGGAAGTCGCTACGGATCCTCAAGAGCGAGACCAGGGCGATGAAGGACGACGGCGCGCCACCGGCCGCCACACCCGAGCCCGCACCGGCCGAACCGGCGTCGTCCCGGACGATCCATGCCGCCCCCGGCGACGCGGCCTCGGCCCGCCCGGTCCCGGAGAGCGGCACCACGACCCGCTGAACTTCCGCCCGGCGGGCGCATCAGGGGCTGGCCCTGTCGAAGCCGTATCGCAGAGGCTCACTGTGTATGCCGGGGTCGCGGCGGTAGACGTACAACGCGCCCACCTGAACGCCGCCCGACGGGGTGTCCAATGGGCAGGGGTAGGTAACTTGCAGCACTCCCGGCCGGTCGGCGACCCGCATCCGCAGCCCGTCCGCGGGGCCCCCGTCGAGCACCGCGGCCTCCCAACCTGTCGCGTCATCTGTGTTCATGGCGACACTTTAATGGTTGCGCAATCTATAAATTATCGTGAAGTCCGTCACGCCGGAGCAGCCCACGGCAGACCCGGCGGCGTCTCAGGAGAAGCAGCACACATGGGCGTCAGCCTTGCCAAGGGCCAGAACGTCGTCCTCAACCAGGACGGCACCCCGCTCGCGGACGTCACTATTGGCCTGGGCTGGGATGCTCAGCCAGTCGGTGGTACGGACTTCGACCTCGACGCGTCCGCGATTGTCTGTGGCCCCGACATGAAGGTCATCTCCGACGAGCACTTCGTCTTCTACAACAACCTCACCAGCCCCGACGGCGCGGTGCGGCACACCGGAGACAACCTCACGGGTGACGGAGACGGCGATGACGAACAGATCCTTATCGACCTCGACCGCCTCGACGAGAAGACAGGCCAGGTCGTCTTTGCCGTCTCCATCCACGGCGCCGAGCAGCGCGGCCAGAACTTCGGCCAGGTCAGCGACGCGAAGGGCACCCCGGCGTCGATGGCGCGTTGCACCATCTGGCGGAAGTGCTCGTTCTTGGTGGCGAAGGGCGTCTCGTCGGCGATGCCGGCGGCCCGGCAGCGGTCCCGGTCGTCGGTCCAGGAGGCCGGGAGGTAGAGCTCGCGGTCGATCAACGCCCGTCCCCGGGCCGAGGCGTAGGCCAGGAAGGTGCCGATCTGGCAGTTCTCTGTGCGTCCTGGGGCTTGTATTTCAATTAGTGCTTGTTCAGGGGGTGTTGGTGGGAGGGTGGGCTATGACTGTGCGTCCGCCCGTTGCCGTGTTACGCGCAAAGTT
>NZ_JBICXB010000042.1:0-52947 GCF_043200055.1 Streptomyces sp. NPDC048496
GCCGGACAGAACAACCGGAGGACAGCCCAGCAGGGCGTCAGTCAGTGGTGGAGCCACGACCACCGGAACCCGGCTACGAGTATCAATGTCAGTGGTCGGGGATAGGGTCGCCAGACATCGGTACGGACCGGCGATCGGGAGGTGGGGGACGGATGACCGGACAGAACTGCCTGGTGACGAACGACTGGATCTGCGGCGAGTATCTCCGTTCCCGTAGCCAGGAGTTGACCGATGCGACTGTTCAGCACATCTGGCTCACCGCTGTCTCGGTGGTGATCGGACTCCTGGTGGCATTTCCGCTGGCGCTGCTCGCGCGCCGCAGCCGGCGTATTGCGGGGCCGGTGCTCGGACTGACGACGGTGCTCTACACCGTGCCGTCGCTGGCGATGTTCTCGCTGCTGCTGCCGCTGTTCGGGCTCTCGGCCGCGCTGGTCGTCACCGGACTGGTGCTGTATTCGCTGACCATTCTCGTACGGAACATCCTGGCCGGGCTCGAAGCCGTGCCGCAGGAGGCGAAGGACGCCGCGAAGGGCATGGGATACGGGCCGGGCCGACTCCTGTGGGAGGTCGAACTCCCGCTCGCTCTGCCCGCGGTGATGGCAGGGATCCGGATCGCCACCGTCTCCACCATCGCGCTGACCACGGTCGGCTCGATCGTCGGCAGAGGCGGCCTCGGCAACCTCATCGAGGACGCCCTGCCGAGCTTCTTCAAGGCACAGGTGCTCACCGCTTCGGTGCTCTGCGTGCTGCTCGCGGTGGTGGCGGACCTGCTGCTGCTCGGGGTGCAACGGCTGCTGACGCCCTGGACCCGCATACGCACGACGCGCGACGCCGTGGGTGCGGTCGCCAAGGTGAAGGCGGTCTGACCCATGGGAGTACTCGGCGAGGCCTGGACCTGGCTGACCACCGGCGCCAACTGGTCGGGGGAGAGCGGGGCGGGGCACCGGCTCGGCGAGCATCTGTACGTCAGCGGGGTGTCACTCGCGTTGGCCTGCGGGATCGCGCTGCCGGTCGCTCTGTACCTGGGGCACATCGGGAAGGGCGGTGCACTGGCCGTGAACCTCTCCAATGTGGGGCGGGCGATCCCGGTCTTCGCGGTGCTGGCCCTGTTCATGGTGTCGCCGCTGCGCAACGCCGGTTATGTGCCGACGATCACCGCGCTGGTCCTGTTCGCCGTGCCGCCGCTGCTGACCAACGCCTATGTCGGGATGACGGAGGTGGACCGGTCGGTGGCCGAGGCGGCGCGCGGCATGGGGATGTCGGGCGTCCAGCTCTTCGTACGGGTCGAGCTCCCGCTCGCCTACCCGATGATCATGACCGGTCTGCGCTCGGCGGCGGTCCAGGTGATCGCCACGGCGACGATCGCCGCCATGGTCGGTCAGGGCGGGCTCGGCCGCATCATCACCGCCGGCTTCAACACGTACAACACACCGCAGGTGGTTGCCGGAGCGCTGCTCGTCGCCGTGCTCGCCCTGGCGGTGGAGGCCGTGCTGGTGGGGCTGGACCGGGCCCTGTCGCCGCTCCGCCGCCGCCGGACCGCCTGACCCATCCGATTTACCCGACACGACTCGTAATCAGCCCTGTTGCTGTGGACGGAGAACATCATGAGCAAGACCTCGCGCATAGCGGGCGCGGTCATCGGCATGGCCGCACTGGCCGGCTCGCTCGCCGCCTGCGGCGGCGACAGCCTGGAGAAGGACAAGGGCGGCTCCGCCGCGTCCGGTGACTCGGGGAAGAAGGGCTCGCTCGTCGTCGGCGCCGCGGCCTTCACCGAGTCCAAGGTGCTCGCCGAGCTGTACGCACAGATCCTCGCCGACGCCGGTTACAGCACCTCGGTCACCACGGTGAAGAACCGGGAACTGTACGAGCCGTCCCTGGAGAAGGGCGAGATCGACGTCGTACCGGAATACGCCGCGACGATCGCCGAATTCCTCAACGCCAAGGCGAACGGCGCGAAGACGGCGGAGAAGAATCCGGTCGCCTCCGGTGACGCGGCGGCCACCACCGCCGCGCTGGAGAAGCTCGCCGCCCCGCGCGGACTGAAGGTGCTCCCGTACGGCGAAGCGGTCGACCAGAACGCGTTCGCGGTGACCAAGGAATTCGCAGACAGGAACAAGCTCAAGACCCTTTCGGATCTGGGTGCGTCCAAGCTGAAGGTGAAGATCGCGGCGGGTGACGAGTGCGAGGTGCGGCCCTTCTGCGCACCGGGTCTGAAGAAGACGTACGGCATTGATGTCACCGGTGTCGACCCGAAGGGAGTCGGCACCCCGCAGTCCAAGCAGGCCGTCAAGGACGGCAAGGACCAGCTGGTCCTCACGACCACCACGGACGCGGTGCTGGACAGCTTCGACCTGGTGTTCCTGGAGGACGACAAGAAGCTCCAGAATGCGGACAACGTCGTTCCGGTTCTCAATGCCAAGGACGCCGGAGCGCAGGACATCGCCGATGCGCTCGGCAAGCTCACCAAGACGCTCACCACCGAGGACCTCGCGGAACTGAACCGCAAGGTCGACGCCGAGCGTGCCAAGCCGGCCGATGTGGCCAAGGACTATCTGCAGTCGAAAGATCTGATCAAGAAGTAGGAGGGGGACCGCTTCGGGGGCCGCCGGGTAACCCGTCAGGTAACCGCCGTGGAACAGATTGCCGGGCGGCCTCCCAAGCGACCCGCACGCACGGTAAATTTCAGGCCATGCCACGCGGACGTCATCGCCATTCGCCACCTCTGCACAGAATCCTTCCGCCTTCGGTCGTCGCCGGAGCGTCGGTCGTCTGTGCTGCGGGCGCCTGGCTCCTCGCCGAGCCCCTGGTCCTGCGCGGACTGGTCGCCGCCGCTGCGGCCGCCGCCGTCACCGGTGCGTATCTGATGCGCTCCTGGGACCGGGAGGCCGGCCGTCGCGTCGCGGAGCTGATGCGTGCCCGCACAAGCGATGAATGGAAGACCGAGGAGCGCATCGCGGAGCTCGAGGCCGACCTGGAGCAGTCGCGGGCCCTGCGCGTCCGACTGGAGACGAAGCTGCGCGGCAAGCGTGTGGAGCTCGCCGGTCTGCGCGGCGAGCACGCCGACCTGCTGCGCCGTTACGCCAACGCCGAGACCGAGCGGGCCAGCGCACTGGAGGGACGCAGGCAGCTCGCGCTCGAAGCAGCCGCCTCGCCCCGGGAGCTGCCCGACGCCCGCTCCGCACCGACACCGGCCGCGTACGCGCGCGCCGCCCAGGCCCTGCAGGACCTCACTCGCAACGCCGCGCTCCAGGAGGCCCGCCGCACCGCCGAGCAGGCCAGGAAGCGCGATCTCGCGGAGCGCGCCCAGGAGGCGGAGGAGCGCAAGGGGAAGCACGCGGCGGCCGCCGCCGAGCAGCACCGCCGCCCGTCGGCCGCCCTGTCCCCGGCCCGCCCGTCCACCGCGCTCCCCGCGCAGCGCGCCGTCCCGGCCGCCAGCGCGGTCGTTCCGTACGCCGCGTCCCGCCGTCATCCGGTGCCGCAGGGCAGCTTCGACTTCTTCGGTACGCAGAAGGCGCGCGCCGCGATCGAGTCCGTGCAGAACGAGGACCTCGCGGACGTGGTCGGCGAGGAGGCGCTGGCAGCGCACCGCACGGGGACGGCACAGAACCGCGCCGTCGGCAAGGTCATCGACCTGACCGCGCACGACGAGACGGAACAACTGGACGTCGTGGAGCTGCGCAGCGCGATCTCGTAGGCCCTGCCCCGCCGCCGGTCGTCGGCGGAGCTACTTGTCGATGTCGCCGACGACGAAGAACAGCGAGCCCAGGATCGCGACCATGTCGGCGACCAGCGTGCCCGGCAGCAGCTCGGTGAGCGCCTGGATGTTGTTGTACGAGGCGGAGCGGAGCTTCAGCCGGTACGGGGTCTTCTCGCCCTTGGACACCAGGTAGTACCCGTTGATCCCGAGCGGGTTCTCGGTCCAGGCGTAGGTGTGGCCCTCGGGGGCCTTCAGCACCTTGGGCAGCCGCTGGTTGATCGGACCGGGCGCCAGCCCGGCCATCCGGTCCAGGCAGGCGTCCGCCAGGTCCAGCGAGTTGTGGGTCTGTTCCAGCAGGCACTCGAACCGGGCCAGGCAGTCGCCCTCGGTGCGCGTGACGACCTTGAGGGTGTCCTGCAGTTCCCCGTACGCCAGATACGGCTCGTCGCGCCGCAGATCGAAGTCGACCCCGGAGGCGCGGGCGATCGGCCCGGACACCCCGTACGCGTGCACGGTCTCGGCGGACAGCACACCGACATCGCGGGTACGGCCCCGGAAGATCTCGTTGCCGAGCACCAGCCGGTCGTACACGTCCATCCGTGAGCGGACCGACGCGACGGCGTCCCGGGCGCGGCCGAGCCAGCCCGCCGGGAGGTCCTCCTTGAGGCCGCCGACCCGGTTGAACATGTAGTGCATCCGGCCGCCGGAGACCTCCTCCATCACGGCCTGGAGCTCCTCGCGTTCCCGGAAGGCGTAGAACACCGGGGTGATGCCGCCCAGTTCGAGCGGGTACGAGCCGAGGAACATCAGGTGGTTCAGCACCCGGTTCAGCTCGGCGAGCAGCGTCCGCGTCCAGACCGCGCGCTCCGGGACCTCCATGCCGAGCATCCGCTCGACAGCCATCACGACACCCAGTTCGTTGGAGAAGGCCGACAGCCAGTCGTGACGGTTGGCGAGCATCACGATCTGCCGGTAGTCGCGCGCCTCGAAGAGCTTCTCCGCACCGCGGTGCATATAGCCGATGACCGGCTCGGCGTGCTGGATCCGCTCGCCGTTGAGAACGATCCGCAGACGGAGCACACCATGGGTCGAGGGGTGCTGCGGCCCGATGTTGAGCACCATGTCGGTGCTCTCCGCCGCGCCACCGATGCCGACCGTCGTCTCCGTCATACGGCCAGTATTCCCTGCGCGCCGCACAGCGCGCTCCGGGCCCCGGGCTTTCCGGCCCGTCCGCCCGGCACCCCGGGCCGCGTTGCCTCCGGGGCGCTGCCGCGGAGCCTGCTCGTCAAACGCCGGAGGGGCTCGACAGGCTCGCCCCGACCCGTTGCATCAGCCACCCGAAATCGCCCAGCCCGCCCCGTGCGGTCAGCTCGGCCGCCTCGCCCGCCGACGCCAGCGCCCGCACATACGCCGCCGGGTCGGTCGAGGCGAGTGCGAGCGACGGCCGCTCCCCGCTGACCCCCAGCCCCCGCAGCGCCTCCCGCTGATCCACCACCTCCGGCTCCGTCCCGCCCCCCGCACCCGCCGCCGCGCACGCGTCCAGCGCCACGTGCGAGGTCAGGTCGCAGCTGCCGTCCGGCACCGGCCGCACCTCGCGCCCGGCCCGGAAACCGGTCAGCGTGCCGAACAGCGGCCGCGCCTCCCGTACGTGGGCGTAGTCGACCGCCACCGCGAGCCCTTCGGACAAGGTGGCGACCGCCCGCGCCCACGCCTCGTCGCGCGGCCGCCCGATCTCCGCGCGGCTGCCGGGACCGGCCGACGGCCACCAGCGGCGCAGCCACTCGGCGTCCGCTCCGGTCACCGGTGCGCCCAGCCGTTCCGTGCCGTCCGCCGTCCGGACAAGCACATACCGGTCGACGCCGTCCGCGTCGGTCTCCGCGACCGGCGTCGGCACGTTGTCCAGCCACTCGTTGGCGAACAGCAGCCCCCGTACCCCCTGCGGCGGCTCGGCGCACCACTCGATCCGGGGGTCAAGACCCGGCGGCCGGGCGGCGATCTCCACCGCGTACGCCCGTACCGCGAGCCCCGCCGGGGCGATGCCCGGCAGCGCCGCCAGCACCCCCGTCAGCAGCTCGCCCCGCCCGGCCCCGAGGTCGACCAGATCGACCCGGTCCGTTCCCAGCTCCCGCGCCGTCCCGGCCAGCAGCCTGGCCACGGCGGCGGCGAACAGCGGCGAGGCATGTACGGAGGTACGGAAATGCCCGGCAGGCCCCTCGGGGCTCCGGTAGAACCCCCCGTCCCCGTACAAAGCGGCCTGTGCCGCCTCCTGCCACCCACGCCACTCATCCGTCACGGAGCCAAGTCTCCACCCTGGGGAGTATGGTCCCGGGAACCGGATCGGCCCTTCGGCTGACCCAGTCACCTGTCGGCCTTCCCTACGCTGGGTCACGTGCAGCGCCTCTACGACTTCATCCGCAGACACCCGACGGGCGTCGACATCTTCTGGGCTGTCGTGCTCCTCGGTCTCTCCGGCCTGTCCGTGGTGGCCGACCCGAGCCGCGGGTCGGAGCGGCTGCCCGCCGTGCCGGTCATCATGGGCCTCTGCCTGGTCGTCGCGCTGCGCCGCAGGGCACCGGAGAAGATGCTGCTGCTCGCCGTCGCGATGGGCGTCGCGCAGCTGGCGTTCGGTGTCAGGCCGAACGTCGCGAACTTCGCCATGCTGGTGATTATCTTCACCGTGGCCACGGTCGGTGAGCGCTGGGCGTCCCGGCTCGCGCTGGTGTGCAGTCTCTGCGCGGCCGGTGTCTCACAGCTGCGCTGGCCGAACGAGATGCGGGGCGGCTGGGCGCAGGAGGTCTTCGTCGCCGTCGTCATGACGGTGCCGTTCGTGCTCGCCTGGGTGCTCGGCGACTCGATGCGGACCCGGCGGGCGTACTTCGACCAGCTGGAGGAGCGCGCCGCCCGGCTGGAGCGGGAGCGCGAGGCGCAGTCGAAGGTCGCGGTGGCCGCCGAGCGGGCCCGTATCGCCCGCGAACTGCACGATGTCGTCGCGCACAACGTCTCCGTCATGGTGGTGCAGGCCGACGGTGCGGCGTACGTGATGGACGCGGCGCCCGACCAGGCCCGGCAGGCCCTGGAGACGATCTCCAGCACCGGCAGGCAGGCCCTCGCCGAGATGCGCCGGCTGCTCGGCGTGCTGCGGACCGGCGACGCCCGGGAGAGCGGGGAGTACGTCCCGCAGCCCGACGTCGAGCAGATCGAGGAGCTGATCGAGCAGGTCAGGCAGACCGGCCTGGCAGTGGACTTCAAGATCGAGGGCACCCCGCGCCCGCTCCCCAGCGGGGTCGAGCTGACCGCGTACCGCATCGTGCAGGAGGCCCTGACCAACACCCGCAAGCACGGTGGCCCGGACGCCGGTGCGAGTGTGCGGCTGGTCTACTTCGACGACGGGCTCGGGCTGCTGGTCGAGGACGACGGCCGGGGCGCCGCGCACGAACTGTACGAGGACGGCGGCGCCGACGGCGCGGGCCACGG
This sequence comes from Streptomyces sp. NPDC048496, assembly GCF_043200055.1. Taxonomy (NCBI): domain Bacteria; kingdom Bacillati; phylum Actinomycetota; class Actinomycetes; order Kitasatosporales; family Streptomycetaceae; genus Streptomyces; species Streptomyces sp. NPDC048496. The sequence continues at coordinate 7,172 of NZ_JBICXB010000042.1, forward strand.
AATGATCGGCATGCGGGAGCGGGTCGGCATGGTCGGCGGCACGCTCGACGCCGGGCCGCGCCCCGGTGGCGGTTTCCGGATCAGCGCGCTGCTGCCGCTCAAACCCGCCCACTAGCCCACTGACCCGTGCTGGACAGGAACAGGAGACAAGAACCCTCATGGCGATCCGCGTGATGCTCGTCGACGACCAGGTGCTGCTGCGCACCGGTTTCCGGATGGTGCTCGCAGCCCAGCCGGACATGGAGGTCGTCGCCGAGGCCGGCGACGGCGCGGAGGCGATCGAGAACCTTCGTTCCACCGCCGTGGATGTGGTGCTGATGGACGTCCGCATGCCGAGGCTGGACGGCGTCGAGGCGACCCGGCGCATCTGCGGCGGGCCCGATGCGCCCAAGGTGCTCATCCTGACCACCTTCGACCTCGACGAGTACGCCTTCTCCGGACTGAAGGCGGGAGCCAGCGGCTTCATGCTCAAGGACGTGCCGCCGGGTGAGCTGCTCGCCGCGATCCGTTCGGTGCACAGCGGAGACGCGGTCGTCGCCCCGTCCACCACGCGGCGACTGCTCGACCGCTTCTCGTCCCTGCTGCCGAGCAGCGGCAGCGAACCGCAGCACAAGGACGTCGGCAAGCTCACCGAACGCGAACGCGAGGTGATGCTGCTGGTGGCGCAGGGCCTGTCGAACGGCGAGATCGCGGCACGCCTGGTGCTGTCCGAGGCGACGGTGAAGACGCACGTCGGCCGCATCCTCACCAAGCTGAACCTGCGCGACCGGGTGCAGGTCGTCGTCCTCGCATACGAGACGGGGCTGGTGCGGGCCGGCGGGGGCGGGACGGGCTGACCGGCGTCGCGGTCTGACCGCGGGACCCGTCCGGGCTTACGCACAGGCGGCGGCACCGGGCCCACGGCGCCCGGTGCCGCTTACCGCAGAACACCCTCCAGGAAGTCGCTGCCGAGCCGGGCCACCACGGTCAGGTCCAGCTGGTGCAGTACGTAGCGGCCGCGGCGTCGCGTGGTGACCAGGCCGGCCTTCTTCAGTACCGAAAGATGCCGGGAGACCTCGGGTGCCGTGATGCCGTGCGAGTCGGCGAGTTCACCGGTGGTGTACGGGGAACGGGCGAGGTTGCGGCACAGGCGCATCCGCATGGGGTGGGCCAGCGCCTCCATCCGCAGCTGCAGGAGCTCGACCGAGGCGGGGGACGGCAGCTCCGGGCGGTGCACCGGGTAGTGGATCACCGGGCGCCAGCCGGGTGCGTGCAGCACCATCAGATGCGGCCAGCCGAAGCTGGACGGGATGAGGGTCAGCCCGGCGCCGATGGACGGGTCGGTCGCGGTGGTCGAGCCCTCGGTCATCTTGTCGACGCTGATCCGGCTGCCGCTCTCGTCGAGCGAGAGTGCTGCGGACACCGCGCCCAGCGCCTCGCCGGCGCCCTTGCGGCGCAGCAGATCCGTCTTGTGCCGGGCGTCGGCGACCAACTGGACCTGGACCCGGCGCCAGGTGTCCGCGAAGAACGCCTCGTCGCAGTCCTCGAAGAGGCGCCGGACCCAGCGGCGTACGGGGGCGGGGTCGGCCAGCAACTGCCGGGTGAACTCCACCTGCCGCAGACCGCGCGCCGCCGCCATGTCCAGGGCCCGGGCGCGCATGCCCGGGTCGCTGAGCGGGGAGGGGGCGCCGATCCCGTACAGGCTGGCGCAGGTGAACTCCAGGGCGGAGGCGACGAACCGCTCGTCGTCCAGCCGGTCGAGGATGTCGAGGTCCTCGGCGAGCGTCGCCCCGGTCCTGCCGTCACCGCCACGGACCCCGGCGAACGCCATGAAGACGTCCGAGAACGTGTTCCGCCACAGGAACTCGGCCTCGTGCAGCCGGTCGGCCAGGTCCGGCTCCAGCGCACTGCCGGTCGCCGTCGCCCAGCCGTGCAGGCCGGGGTGGTGCCCCGGCTCGGAGAGCGCATGCAGCGCGAGCCCCAGTTCGGCGAGGGGCGAGGTCTCGAAGACGATGCGCTCGGACGGCAGTCCCGCGATGTCGATGTTCACGCTCACCCCTCCATAGTGCGGGGTGCGGAGAGAGCGTCACGCGCCATTTGACGGTGGTCGTCAATCGACGGGCCGGACCCGCCGGAGCGGCCCAGGCTGAGGTCATGGACGCGATGCAGCAACACATGATCGACAGCTACCGCGCGGCTCAGCACGGGGAAGCGCCGCCGCCCCTGCCTGGCCGGCACGACTGGGAGGTCGTGCGGGAGGCCCGCGACGCCCGCCGCTTCGAAGCGGTGATCGAAGGCCGTCCGGCGAACCGCCGCTGGAGAACGGCCCTACGGGAACGCCTCACCCGCCGCATGCCGGGCATCCTCGGCCGGTCCGGCAGCCCCGCCCGGCCCGTCGGTCCCGGCCCGTCCGGCCCGTCCGGCGTGTGAGGACGGAACGGGTGCTCGGACGACCGGGGCGCCCGCCGACCGGGGCGGCGGCCCTGGCGCCACCGGTCGGTCTAAGCCAGCCGTCGCACGAACTCCCCCACAGCCTCCCGTACATCCCGTTTCGTCCACTCCAGTCCCTCCTCCGCCACCGTGACCTCCGTGAACGACATCCCGGGCGGCCCCGCGGCGGCCGGGTGCCACCTGTGGAAGAGCGCCATGCCCGTCTCCTCCGCCTGCCGCACTCCCGCCTCCGTCAGGACATCCGCCGGGTACGGCAGCCACACCTGGAACTGATGCGTGTGAGGCGGCTCCGGATGCACCCGGAACCACGGCACCGCGGACTCCGCGAACCCCTCGGCCAGCGCCCCGGCCACCACCTTCGCCTGCGCCACGTACGAAGCCAGCTTCGGCAGCTCCCGTTCCAGGCCGATCAGTGCGGCCAGCGCCGCCGGGAACTGCTGGAAGAGCTGCCCGCCGTACCGGTGGCGCCAGGTGCGCGCCTCCTCGATCAGGGACTCGGGACCGGCGAGCGCCGCCCCCGACAGCCCGCCGAGGCTCTTGTAGAACGACACGTACACGCTGTCCGCCAGCGCCGCGATCTCCGGCAGCCCGCGCCCGAACCGGGGGGCGCACTCCCACAGCCTCGCGCCGTCTATGTGCACCACCGCGTCACGTTCGCGCGCGGCCGCCACCACGGCCTCCAGCTCCTCCCACTCCGGCAGGACGAATCCGGCGTCGCGCAGCGGCAGCTCCAGCATCAGCGTGCCGAACGGTTCGGCGAAGTCGCGGATCTCCTCCGCGGTGGGCAGCCGCGGCGCGGACGTCGGATGGACGGTGCGCAGCCCGCTCACCACCCCCAGCGCGCCGCGCTCGTGCACCTCGGGGTGGGCGAGCGGGTGCAGCGCCACGGTCGGATTGCCGGTGCGCCCCGCCCAGCAGCGCAGGGCGACCTGCTGCGCCATCGTCCCGGTAGGGAAGAATGCCGCCGCCTCCATGCCGAGCAGCCCGGCGATCCGCGTCTCCAGCTGGGCGACGACGCCGTTCCCGTAGATGTCCGCGGGCTGGTCCGGGTCGGCGACGGACGCGGCGTGCGCGGCGAGGTCGGCCAGCTGTTCTCCGAGGGTGCGGTCGGGCTGCGGCCGCGCCAGGATCCGCTCGGCCCGCCGCCAGGCGTCGAACCGGCGAAGGCGCTGCGCCTGTTCGTCGTCCGGGGAGCCACCCCGTACCTCGTCCCGTACCTGCACCTGCACCTGCTCATCCGTGTCTGACATGGGACGATCATCACGCAGAACGCCGCCCCTGCCCACACCTTTGCGCGGCCCCTGCCCCGCCGGCGATCCACGTGTTCGTCCACAGCCTGTGGACGGCCGGGAGTCCGGACGAAACGCTGGCGTAGCATGCAGAGAAATCGTCCGGTACCCCCCGCGGACTGGAACGGAAGGCCATCGCCGCGTGAACGCAACAACACCCAGGGAGCCCCTCGACGCGAGGGACCGCCCCGCCCGCCTCACCGTCGGCGTCGTGGGCGCCGGCCGCGTCGGCCCCGCCCTCGCCGCATCCCTGCAGCTCGCCGGACACCGCCCGGTCGCCGTCTCGGGTGTCTCCGACGCGTCCGTGCGCCGCGCCGCCATGCTTCTGCCCGACGTGCCCCTCGTGCAGCCCGCAGAGGTGCTCGCCCGCGCCGAGCTGGTGCTGCTGACCGTCCCCGACGACGCCCTGCCCGGCCTGGTCGAGGGCCTCGCCGAGACGGGCGCGGTCCGCCCGGGACAACTGATCGTCCACACGTCGGGGCGCTACGGGACCCGGGTCCTGGACCCCGCACTGCGGGCCGGTGCCCTGCCGCTCGCCCTGCACCCGGCGATGACGTTCACCGGCACCGCTGTCGACGTACAGCGGCTGGCCGGCTGCTCCTTCGGAGTCACCGCCCCCGAGGAGCTGCGGCTCGCTGCCGAGGCTTTGGTCATCGAGATGGGCGGCGAACCCGAATGGATCGCGGAGGAGTCCCGTCCGCTCTACCACGCGGCGCTCGCCCTCGGCGCGAACCACCTGGTCACCCTGGTCGCCCAGTCGATGGAGCTGCTGCGCGCGGCAGGGGTCGCGGCCCCCGACCGGATGCTCGGCCCGCTCCTCGGCGCCGCACTCGACAACGCGCTGCGCTCCGGTGACAACGCGCTGACCGGCCCGGTGGCCCGCGGCGACGCGGGCACGGTCGCCGCGCACATCGGCGAGCTGCGCAGGCACGCCCCGCAGACCGTGGCCGGTTACCTCGCCATGGCCCGTGCCACCGCCGACCGGGCGCTCGCGCACGGCCTGCTCAAGCCGGAACTGGCGGCGGACCTGCTCGGCGTCCTGTCCGACGGCGGGACAGGTTCGGGCGGCGCGGGCAGCACCGAACCGGGAGGGACCCGATGAACACGACCGGAGCGACCACGCTGCTGCGTACGGCGGCCGAACTCGACGCGTTCGGCGCACGCACGGGACCGCGGGCCGTCGTCATGACGATGGGCGCCCTGCACGAGGGCCACGCCACCCTGATCCGTGCCGCACGCACCGCCGCGGGCCCGGACGGCCAGGTCGTCGTCACCGTCTTCGTCAACCCGCTGCAGTTCGGTGAGGCGGCGGACCTCGACCGCTACCCCCGTACCCTCGACGCCGATCTCGCCGTCGCGGGCGCGGCCGGCGCCGACGCCGTCTTCGCCCCGTCCGTCGACGAGGTCTACCCCGGCGGCGAACCGCAGGTCAGGATTGACGCGGGCCCGATGGGCGAGCGTCTGGAAGGTGCGTCCCGCCCGGGACACTTCGACGGGATGCTGACCGTCGTCGCCAAGATGCTGCACCTCACCCGCCCCGATGCCGCGTTCTTCGGACAGAAGGACGCCCAGCAGTTGGCGCTGATCCGCCGCATGGTGCGCGATCTGAACTTCCCGGTGGAGATCGTCGGCGTGGAGACGGTCCGCGAGCCCGACGGACTCGCGCTCTCCAGCCGCAACCGCTTCCTCGACGCCGAGGAGCGCCGCACCGCCCTCGCCCTCTCCCGGGCCCTGTTCGCCGCCCGGGACCGGCTCGCCGCCCAGCAGGCGCTGCACGCCCGCGCGCAGACCACTACGGCGACGACGGGCCGGGCCGCCGCGCTCACCCGCCTCGGTGAGGTCCGCGCGGCCGCCGACACCCAGGCGGTGGCCTGGGCCCGGCCCGGCGACGGACCCGCGGCGGTACGCGCCGCCGCGCGGACGATCCTCGACGACGCGGCCGCCGCGCAGCCCCCGCTCGCACTGGACTATCTGGCGCTCGTGGACCCGGCCGACTTCACCGAGATCCCCGATGACCGGACCACCGGCGACGCGATCCTCGCCGTTGCCGCGCGGGTGGGTGCCACCCGACTCATCGACAACATCCCGCTGACCTTCGGAGCCGACACGTGACCGGAATACGGCTGACCGCCCCCGCCCCCGGCTGGGCCATCGACGCGGATGTCGTGGTGGTCGGCTCCGGCGTCGCCGGCCTCACCACCGCGCTGCGCTGTGCGGCCGCGGGCCTCGCCACCGTCGTCGTCACCAAGGCCCGCCTCGACGACGGCTCCACCCGCTGGGCGCAGGGCGGCATCGCGGCGGCGCTCGGCGAGGGCGACACCCCCGAACAGCACCTGGCCGACACCCTGGTCGCGGGCGCGGGGCTGTGCGACGAGTCCGCGGTGCGGACCCTGGTCACCGAGGGCCCCGACGCAGTACGCCGCCTGATCGAGACCGGCGCGCAGTTCGACACCAGCGACACCGGCGACATCGCGCTCACCCGCGAGGGCGGCCACCACCGCCGCCGTATCGCCCACGCGGGCGGGGACGCGACGGGCGCCGAGATCTCCCGCGCCCTGGTCGATGCGGTCCGCTCCGCCGCCCTCCACACCGTGGAGAACGCCCTGGTGCTGGATCTGCTGACGGACGCCGAAGGGCGTACCGCGGGCGTCACCCTGCACGTCATGGGCGAGGGCCAGCACGACGGCGTCGGCGCGGTCCACGCCCCCGCGGTGATCCTTGCCACCGGCGGCATGGGCCAGGTCTTCTCCACCACCACCAACCCGCCGGTCTCCACCGGCGACGGTGTCGCACTCGCCCTGCGGGCCGGTGCGGAGGTCTCCGACCTCGAGTTCGTCCAGTTCCACCCGACGGTCCTCTTCCTCGGCGCGGACTCAGAGGGCCAGCAGCCCCTCGTATCGGAAGCGGTACGGGGCGAGGGCGCCCATCTGGTCGACGCGTCCGGTACGCGGTTCATGGTCGGGCAGCACGAACTGGCGGAGCTGGCACCCCGCGACATCGTCGCCAAGGCCATCACCCGCCAGATGCAGCTGCACGGCACCGAGCACATGTATCTCGACGCCCGCCACTTCGGCGCCGAGATGTGGGAGCAGCGGTTCCCCACGATCCTGGCGGCCTGCCGCGCCAACGGCATCGACCCGATCACCGAACCTGTCCCGGTGGCGCCCGCCGCGCACCACGCCTCCGGCGGCATCCGCACCGACCTGCGCGGCCGGACGACGGTCCCGGGCCTGTACGCGTGCGGAGAGGTCGCCTGCACGGGCGTGCACGGCGCGAACCGGCTGGCGTCCAACTCGCTCCTGGAGGGGCTGGTCTTCGCCGAGCGCATCGCTGCGGACATCGTCGCGAACGGTCCGCGCACCGCGCAGGCACCGGCCTCCGAAATGCCGGCCGCCGGACTCCCCGCCCCCTCCCCGCTCCTTGACCCCGAGGTGCGGCCGCAGATCCAGCGGATCATGACCCAGGGCGCCGGAGTTCTCCGTTCCGCAGCCAGCCTCGCCACCGCGGCCGACGAGCTGGAGGCCCTGCACCGCAGCGCCGCCGTCGACGCCGAGGCGGCCGAGCCCAAGGTCGCGGTGCCCGGCGTCGAGGCATGGGAGGCCACCAACCTCCTCCTCGTCTCGCGCGTCCTGGTCGCTGCCGCCCGGGAGCGTGAGGAGACCCGCGGCTGCCACTGGCGCGAGGACCGGCCCGAGCGCGACGACGAGACCTGGCGCCGCCACCTCGTCGTCCGGCTCACCCCCGACCGGCAGCTGGTCCTGGTCCCTACGGAGTCCGAGGCATTCCCGCCCGTACGCGCGACGGGGGCACCAGACTGCGCAACAGCACCCACGAACCACCCCACTCCCGAGGAGCCGTAACCGTGAGCACGCCCGAAGAGAATCCGCGCCCCACACCCGTGGACGTACCGCTGATCCAGATCGGCGCGCCCGCACCGGCCGCGGGCGGCTGCGGCGACGCCTGCGGCTGTGGCGGGGAGGAAGGCTACGAGCTGGACCCCCTGGAGTGCGGTCTCGACCCCGACCTCGCCCAGCTGCTCGCCGACGCGGGCCTCGACCCGGTCCAGGTCGAGGACGTCGCGCACGTCGCCATCGAGGAGGACCTCGACGGCGGTGTGGACGTCACGACCGTCGCCACGGTCTCCGAGGAGGCCATGGCCACCGGTGACTTCACCGCCCGCGAGGCCGGTGTCGTCGCGGGTCTGCGCGTCGCCGAGGCCGTTCTCTCCATCGTCTGCACGGCCGAGTTCGAGGTCGAGCGCCATGTCGAGGACGGCGACCGCGTCGCCCCCGGCCAGAAGCTGCTGACCGTCACCACCCGCACCCGTGACCTGCTCACCGGCGAGCGCAGCGCGCTCAACCTGCTCTGCAGGCTCTCCGGCATCGCGACCGCGACCCGCGCCTGGGCCGATGTGCTCGAAGGCACGAAGACGAAGGTCCGCGACACCCGCAAGACCACCCCGGGCCTGCGCGCCCTGGAGAAGTACGCGGTGCGCTGCGGCGGCGGCGTCAACCACCGGATGTCGCTCTCCGACGCCGCGCTGGTCAAGGACAACCACGTCGTCGCGGCGGGTGGCGTCGCCGAGGCGTTCAAGCGGGTGCGGGACGAGTTCCCGGACGTACCGATCGAGGTCGAGGTCGACACCCTGGACCAGGTCCGCGAGGTCCTGGAGGCGGGAGCCGACCTGATCCTGCTGGACAACTTCACCCCGTCCCGGACCGAGGAGGCCGTCGCGCTCGTCGGCGGCCGCGCGGTCCTGGAGTCCTCCGGCCGGCTCACCCTCGACACCGCCAGTGCCTACGCCGCCGCAGGCGTCGACTACCTGGCCGTGGGCGCGCTCACCCACTCCTCGCCGATCCTCGACATCGGCCTGGACTTCCGCGACACCGACGGGGCCGGCGTCTGATGCTGCTCACCATCGACGTCGGCAACACCCACACCGTCCTGGGCCTGTTCGACGGTGAGGAGATCGTCGAGCACTGGCGGATCTCCACCGACGCCCGCCGCACCGCGGACGAGCTCGCGGTGCTGCTCAACGGCCTGATGGGCATGCACCCGCTGCTCGGCGAGGAGCTGGGCGACGGCATCGAGGGCATCGCGATCTGCTCCACGGTCCCGGCCGTCCTGCACGAGCTGCGCGAGGTCACCCGCCGCTACTACGGCGACGTGCCCGCCGTGCTCGTCGAGCCGGGCATCAAGACGGGCGTCCCGATCCTGATGGACAACCCGAAGGAGGTCGGCGCGGACCGCATCATCAACGCGGTCGCGGCTGTCGATCTCTACGGCGGCCCGGCGATCGTCGTCGACTTCGGCACGGCGACCACCTTCGACGCGGTCTCCGCCCGGGGCGAGTACGCGGGCGGGGTCATCGCCCCCGGCATCGAGATCTCGGTCGAGGCGCTCGGCGTGAAGGGCGCCCAGCTCCGCAAGATCGAGCTGGCCCGGCCGCGCAGCGTGATCGGCAAGAACACGGTCGAGGCCATGCAGGCGGGGATCGTGTATGGCTTCGCGGGTCAGGTCGACGGCGTCGTCGAGCGCATGAAGAAGGAGCTGGCGGCCGACCCGGACGACGTCACCGTCATCGCGACCGGCGGCCTTGCTCCGATGGTGTTGGGGGAGTCCTCCGTCATCGACGAGCACGAGCCCTGGCTCACGCTCATCGGGCTGCGACTGGTGTACGAGCGCAACATCGCCCGGATGTAGGGCACGCGCCGGGTACCTGCGGGAACGGCGCGGCGGCGCGGAGGCTGCCGCCGCGCCGCCGTCGCCCAGCTAAACGGATTTTGTCCATTTAGCACGTATTGTCGCGTTATGCCCACGCCTTACGGATCACGCGGCGGTATGGCGTTCAGCGCGGACGAGCTGCGTGTGCTCCGACGCGCCCTCGCCAACGCCCTCCGCCCCACGCCCCTGCCCGACGAGGACGTCCAGGACTGCCTGCGGCTCGCGAGTTCCCTGGACGAGGCGGTCGGGGAGGCGGGACGGCTGCGTGCGTTCCTCCTCGCCGACCTCGTCCGCTACCGCGACGCCCTGCCAGGCTCGGTCGCCCGCTATCTGGAGCTGCTCCAGGATGCCCTGGCCGCCGGATACGACCCCCGCCCGGAGGATCTGGCAGCCCTGCGCACCCAACGGGGCAGACCGGTGGCCGCAGCGCTCCTGGAGCGCTGTCACGTGCTCGCCGAGCGGTCGGTGCGGGCCCGTCTCGCCGGACGCGCCGTCCCCACGACAGCACCCGCCCCGCGCAGCCGTCTGCTCGCCCTCCCCGGCGGCCGGGCCGCGACCACGGAACCCGAAAAGCCGAAGACCCCGGCCCGTCCCGTGCCACCGTCCGAACGTCCCGCCCCGAAGCCCTCGGAAGTCTTCCCTCCTCGCCGTCGGCCCGTACCGCCCTCGCAACAACGCGCCGCGGGGTAGCCGCGCCGGACGACGGAGGGGTCGCGCGGAAGTCCGTACCGGGATCGTTACTCTGGATCCCATGGACTACGTATCCGCGCTCGTGCCCCCCGTGGTGATGGCCGCCTTCTTCATCGGCCTCGTCGTGACGATCGTCAAGAGCCAGGGCGGCCCGAACAAGGCCAAGGAGGACGCGGCCGTGGACTCGGCGCTCAGCCGCGCCGAGGCGGCGCAGCAGGCACCGCGGACCGAAGGCGTCTGACCGGTACGGCGCGTACCGCACCTCGCGCACCGCATGAAGGGCGTGCGGCTCATCAGGAGCCGCACGCCCTTTTGTTGCACAAATAACCGGTCATTCCAGACATCTAGCACTAAGGTGACGCTGTGCCTCGCCAATTGGGAGAGCTGGAAGACGCCGTGATGACACGGGTCTGGCAATGGAACCGTCCGGTCACCGTGCGGGAAGTCCTTGAGGACCTTCAGAAGGAACGGTCCATCGCGTACACGACCGTCATGACGGTAATGGACAATCTCCATCAGAAGGGCTGGGTGCGCAGGGAAGTCGAAGGCCGCGCATATCGATATACGGCGGTCTCCACCCGCGCCGCCTACTCGGCCGCACTGATGAACGAAGCCTGGTCCCACAGCGACAACCCCGCCGCCGCTCTTGTCGCCTTCTTCGGCATGATGTCCGCCGAGCAGCGGGAAGCACTCAGTGACGCGATGCGGATCGTATCGCCGGAGCTGCCGGAGACCGGCGATCGCCCGGCCGACGACGCGGACACGGAGTCCGGGCGATAGCGTCGGGCCATGTCCTCAGAGCTTCCGCATACCGATTTCCGTACCGAACCGTCGGTTATGAACGCGGCCATCACCGTCCGGCGTGCCCGGACGGGCGATGTACCCTCGGTCCGCCGTCTCCTCGACGGGTACGTGCGCGAAGGCATCCTGCTCGACAAAGCGACGGTGACGCTTTACGAGGACATCCAGGAGTTCTGGATCGCGGAACGCGACGAGGACGCCCGCGTCATCGGCTGCGGCGCACTCCATGTGATGTGGGAAGACCTTGCGGAAGTCCGTACTCTTGCGGTCGATCACAGCATCAAGGGCGCCGGAGTGGGGCATCAAGTGCTGGACAAGCTGTTGCAGACCGCCCGCTGGCTGGGCGTGCGCCGGGTTTTCTGTCTGACCTTCGAAGTCGACTTCTTCGCCAAGCACGGCTTCGTGGAGATCGGAGAGACGCCGGTCGACACAGATGTCTACAGCGAGCTGCTGCGTTCCTATGACGAGGGCGTGGCAGAGTTCCTCGGTCTCGAACGCGTGAAGCCGAACACCTTGGGTAACAGCCGGATGCTTCTGCACCTGTGACCGTCGGAAGACACCGGAAGACACCGGAGCCCTATGTCCGAATCGCGCATGTTTCCCGTGTTCTTGCGCTCCTGAACCTCTCCCAGGGGTTTGTGTTTTCCGGGGAAAAGCGGTTTCCTTTCCGCGTACTGCATTTTCGATGAAAGGAAATCCCGTGGCACAGAAGGTTCAGGTCCTTCTTGTCGATGACCTCGACGGTGGCGAGGCGGACGAGACGGTGACGTTCGCTCTGGATGGCAAGACGTACGAGATTGACCTCACCACGACCAACGCGGACAAGCTCCGTGGTCTTCTTGAGCCGTACACCAAGGGTGGCCGGCGTACCGGTGGCCGTGCCGCGGTGGGTCGTGGCAAGGGTCGCGCCGTTACCGGTGGCAACAAGGACACCGCTGAGATCCGTAAGTGGGCGCGCGAAAACGGTCACAATGTGAATGACCGTGGTCGTGTTCCGGCAGAGATCCGCGAGGCTTACGAGAAGGCCAACGCCTGAACTGCCGACCGATCCGTCGACAGTTCCTTTGCCGACAGCTCCGCTGCCGGTTGCAGCGTTGCCGTCCGCCCCGTCCGGGCATGCATCAACCGGGCCCGGTGGCATTCCGTTGCCACCGCGTCCACGAGCCGTACGAGATCGGGAGCATCCCCACCCCTGCTCCCGAGGCCGGCGAGGGCCGGGAGCTCCGGCTTCCCCTCGTGCCGCAGCTCGGGGGGCCGCAGCCACGCGGCGGCCCCCGGCGAGCCAGGAGCCCAGCCGGGCGGCATCGGTGCGATGATCCGCCCGCCCGTACCGACGGCGGTCAGCGCGAGGGAGACCCCGCCCCACTCCAGCCAGTCGAGCAGCCCCGGTAGCTCGTCGGCGCTCCCCGCGGCCACCAGCAGCCCCATGGTCCGCCCCGTCAGCGCCACGGGTCCCGTGTGCCCCAACCGCCGCAGCGCCGCGTACCCCGCGGCCGCAGGCAGTTCCAGGACGTCGAACCGCAGCCCGGTCGGCAACTGCACCGGAGCGATCCCTTCCGTCGGCCAGCCGAGTTCGTGCTCGTACCACCACGCACAGTCACCCTTGCGCTCGTCGGCGGGCGCTGCGCGTGGGGGCGGGACGGTGAGGGCCATACCCGAAGAACTGCCGGACCGCCCCAAGGGTTACGCAGAGTCGGCAACTGTGTGCACAGTGTGTTCATGATGGGGGCGCACGAGCGCATTTCCGCGCGCAGGAATGTTCGCCCGTAGCGGAGGGAACCGGCGCGCGCCGCATGGACTGTCTGTAATTGCGGGTAAGAACATCCCTAGTGGGGAGGGGCGACACGCGGCGCGGCACGTCTCACGTTCGCCATCGGCGTACTGGCGATAGGGGTATCTGCCTGGCCTGCGGGAACATCGTCTCGCACCATCGGGTTGGAGCAGTTGTCGGCGTTCGGGGCAGGAGGCCAAGGACGGGTGTCGGCAGTTGGAATGAGCGGTCCCCGCTTGCGGGACTAAGCTGCGGAAGGACAGGGAGGGGACCGACCCCTTACTGCCTGACCGCTCTGAGGAGCGATTAACGATGTTCGAGAGGTTCACCGACCGCGCGCGGCGGGTTGTCGTCCTGGCTCAGGAAGAAGCCCGGATGCTCAACCACAACTACATCGGCACCGAGCACATCCTCCTGGGCCTTATCCACGAGGGTGAGGGTGTCGCCGCTAAGGCCCTGGAGAGCCTCGGGATTTCGCTCGAGGCGGTCCGCCAGCAGGTGGAGGAGATCATCGGCCAGGGCCAGCAGGCCCCGTCCGGGCACATCCCCTTCACTCCCCGAGCCAAGAAGGTCCTGGAGCTGTCGCTCCGCGAGGCTCTTCAGCTTGGCCACAACTACATCGGCACGGAGCACATCCTGCTCGGCCTGATCCGCGAGGGCGAGGGCGTCGCCGCCCAGGTCCTCGTGAAGCTGGGCGCCGACCTGAACCGGGTGCGGCAGCAGGTCATCCAGCTGCTCTCCGGGTACTCGGGAGGCAAGGAGGCGGCCACCGCTGGCGGCCCCGCGGAGGGCACGCCCTCCACGTCCCTGGTGCTCGACCAGTTCGGCCGGAACCTCACCCAGGCCGCTCGCGAATCCAAGCTCGACCCGGTCATCGGGCGCGAGAAGGAGATCGAGCGGGTCATGCAGGTGCTCTCCCGCCGTACCAAGAACAACCCGGTCCTCATCGGCGAGCCCGGCGTCGGCAAGACGGCGGTCGTCGAGGGCCTGGCGCAGGCCATCGTCAAGGGCGAGGTGCCCGAAACCCTCAAGGACAAGCACCTCTACACCCTCGACCTCGGCGCGCTGGTCGCCGGGTCCCGCTACCGCGGTGACTTCGAGGAGCGCCTGAAGAAGGTCCTCAAGGAGATCCGCACCCGCGGCGACATCATCCTGTTCATCGACGAGCTCCACACCCTCGTGGGTGCGGGCGCCGCCGAGGGCGCGATCGACGCCGCCAGCATCCTCAAGCCCATGCTGGCGCGAGGTGAGCTCCAGACGATCGGTGCGACGACGCTCGACGAGTACCGCAAGCACCTGGAGAAGGACGCCGCTCTCGAGCGCCGCTTCCAGCCGATCCAGGTCGCGGAGCCGTCGCTGCCGCACACCATCGAGATCCTCAAGGGTCTGCGCGACCGCTACGAGGCCCACCACCGCGTCTCCATCACGGACGAGGCGCTGGTCCAGGCCGCGACGCTGGCCGACCGCTACATCTCGGACCGCTTCCTGCCGGACAAGGCGATCGACCTGATCGACGAGGCCGGTTCCCGGATGCGTATCCGCCGGATGACCGCGCCGCCGGACCTCCGCGAGTTCGACGAGAAGATCGCGGGTGTCCGCCGCGACAAGGAGTCGGCCATCGACTCCCAGGACTTCGAGAAGGCAGCGTCCCTCCGCGACAAGGAGAAGCAGCTGCTGGCGGCGAAGGCCAAGCGGGAGAAGGAGTGGAAGGCCGGCGACATGGACGTCGTCGCCGAGGTCGACGGCGAGCTCATCGCCGAAGTCCTGGCCACCGCCACCGGCATCCCGGTCTTCAAGCTGACGGAGGAGGAGTCCTCCCGACTGCTGCGCATGGAGGACGAGCTCCACAAGCGCGTCATCGGCCAGAAGGACGCCATCAAGGCCCTCTCGCAGGCGATCCGCCGTACGCGAGCCGGTCTGAAGGACCCGAAGCGCCCCGGTGGCTCGTTCATCTTCGCCGGCCCGTCCGGTGTCGGTAAGACCGAGCTCTCCAAGACGCTCGCCGAATTCCTCTTCGGCGACGAGGACGCGCTGATCTCCCTCGACATGTCGGAGTTCAGCGAGAAGCACACGGTTTCCCGCCTCTTCGGTTCTCCCCCCGGTTACGTGGGTTACGAAGAGGGTGGCCAGCTCACCGAGAAGGTGCGCCGCAAGCCGTTCTCCGTCGTCCTCTTCGACGAGGTCGAGAAGGCCCACCCCGATATCTTCAATTCCCTGCTCCAGATTCTGGAAGACGGTCGCCTGACCGACTCCCAGGGCCGGGTCGTGGACTTCAAGAACACGGTCATCATCATGACGACCAACCTCGGGACCCGGGACATCTCCAAGGGCTTCAACCTGGGCTTCGCCGCCCAGGGCGACGTCAAGACCGGCTACGAGCGGATGAAGAACAAGGTCAACGAAGAGCTCAAGCAGCACTTCCGCCCTGAGTTCCTCAACCGTGTCGACGACACGGTCGTCTTCCACCAGCTCACCGAGGAAGACATCATCCAGATCGTCGACCTCATGATCGCCAAGGTGGACGAGCGCCTGAAGGACCGCGACATGGGCATCGAGCTCAGCTCGGAAGCCAAGTCGCTCCTGGCGAAGAAGGGCTACGACCCCGTGATGGGCGCCCGGCCGCTGCGCCGGACGATCCAGCGCGAGATCGAGGACATCCTCTCCGAGAAGATCCTCTTCGGTGAGCTGCGCCCCGGTCACATCGTGGTCGTCGGCACCGAGGGCGAGGGTGAGGAGAAGAAGTTCACCTTCCGCGGCGAGGAGAAGTCGGCGCTGCCCGACGTCCCGCCGATCGAGCAGGCGGCAGGCGGCGCCGGCCCGAACCTGACGAAGGACGTGTAAGGGCGCGCTGAGCGTCCGAGCATCCGAAGGGGGCTGCCCCGGGACCGTTTCGTACGGTCCCGGGGCAGCCCCCTTCGCCGTGCCGTCAGGTGCGCACGATGAGCCCCTCGCCGCCGATGATCTGCGAACCGCCGATGAGGTCCACCCGGAGGCCGGGCAGAGCTTCGAGCGGGGACAGATCGATGAGCCCCCGCGTGGGGCCGGGGCGAGCAGGAGCGACTCCCCTGCGGGAAAGATGCGGGGAATCTGCTCCAGCCCGCCCTCGCCCGTGGTGAAGCGGAGCACCGGATCCCTGACGGAGGGAAGGGCCGCCCCGGCTTCGAACTCCGCCGGTGACACCACAGGTACGGCCGGGCGGGTCACCTGAGGCGCCCGTGAGACGGTGTCGCCCGGCCCGGGTTCCACATCCAGCGGTCCGTTGACCGGAGCGGGGTGTTCACGGCGGCCGCAGTGGCCGGCCGTCAGGCGAGGAGGCCTTGTGGGTGCGGCCCGTCGCACGGGACGCGTCGGCGCCCGCGTCCACCACCCAGGCCGGGTCAGCGCGGTCGCTGGTCATCGCTCTCCCGCCCCGGGAGCTGAGTTCTGCCGTGACAGCGCAGTCAGGTTGCATGCCGAATGTCCCGAATCGGACGGTCTTCGGTCCTCGCGGCAGTGACAAGGCGCACACCCCCTTTGGGCCCTCCTACGAGACATAGGAGACGGGTCCGTGATCGCGGACGGGGCCCTCGCCCCGCAGTGGAACGGGACCTTCGGTGCGACGGGAGGAGGGGACCGAAACACTGCAACATGTCCGTTTCGGGCGGTTTGGAACTGGGGTTAAACCAGTTTGGTCGAGGAGATTCGGCCGAGTTGCGTGCCGGGGGTCCGGGGCCCGTGACAACGAGTTCCCTGGGGCGCGAATACGACTTTTCTTAGTAGATGGGGTGTTTGAGCACAAGTGGGGCGGCGGGTTACCAAGGGATGGCCAGCCCGGCGGACAAGCCGGGTCCACTCGCATCCGGAGGATCCCCGCTTATGTCGAAGCGCGTTACGTTCCAGCACTCCCGCCGCCCGTCCATGTCCCGTGTCCGTGGCGCCGTGGTGGCAGCCGGCCTGGGAACGTCGATGGTTCTCGGCGCGGGCGCTGCGTTCGCGGCCGCCCCGGCGAGCGTCCCCGGCACCGCGAGCCTGATCGGCAACACGGCGGCCGACTCGGTCGCCGCGCAGGCGGCGGCGCAGGCCAAGGCGGCGGTCAAGAAGGCCGGTGCGGCGGAGCAGGCCGCGCGCAGCTCCGCCAAGGAAGCCGCCGGCAAGGCCGCTTCCTGGATGACGCCGGTCCGCCACTACGCGCTGAGTGCCAGCTTCGGCACCGATGGCAGCCGCTGGGCTCACAAGCACTCCGGCCAGGACTTCGCCGTGCCGATCGGGACCACTGTCCAGGCCGCGCACTCCGGCACCGTCGTGAAGGCCGGCCCGAACGGCGGCGGCGACGGTCCCGCGTACGGCAACGCCATCGTGATCAAGCACGGTAACGGCACGTACTCGCAGTACGCGCACCTGTCGCGGATCGACGTGCGCATAGGCCAGACCGTGGGCACGGGCGAGAAGATCGCCCTCTCGGGCAATACCGGTAACTCCAGCGGCCCGCACCTGCACTTCGAGATCCGTCACACCGCCAACTACGGTTCGGCGATCAACCCGGTCTCGTTCCTGTACCGGCAGGGCGTCACGGTCTGACCCGACCTGACGGCCGCACCACGGCCCGGATCCCGCTCGCGCCCCTCCCGGCAGGCTCTGCCCCGTCGCAAACACTGCCGGTCACGGCACTAGCTCGCGGGGCCCGGGCTGTGGGCTTGGGTGATGAGGTCGAAGGCGACTTCGAGGACGGCTTTGCGCTTGTCCTCGGGGTCGCCGTCGAAGTCCTTGAGGGCGAACATGCCCGCGTGCAGTGTGAAGAGTGCGGTGAAGCAGCGCACCTGGTCGGTCAGCGGCGCGTCGGGTTCCTTGATCAGATCGAGGAGGGTCACGACGCGGCCCTTGATGGTCTCCCCGATGCTGAGTTCCCGTACGGTCGCCTGGTTCTCCTGCATGAACCGGAAGAGCGGCGCCGCTGCGGCCAGTGCGTCGCTGTAGCGGACCAGGATCTCCTTCTTCGTCTCCAGGGTGCGCGGCTGTTCCTTGCCCCAGGCGATCAGCTCCTCGACGGGCCGGTTGAGGTCCTCGAAGATGCTGATGAGGATGTCTTCCTTGGTCTTGAAGTGGTAGTACAGCGCCGCCTTGGTGACGTCCAGCTTCTCGGAGATCTCGCGCAGCGAGGTCTTCTCGTAGCCCTGCTCGGCGAAGAGCTCCAGGGCGACGTCCTGGATGCGCTGGCGCGTATTGCCCCGGCGTGGCTGCGGCGTGCTGCCCATGGTGCGCTCCCCAAACAACTTACTTGACGCCCGGCTAGTTGCGGGTCTATTTTCCCCAGTGTAGTCAACTAGCCGGGCGGCAAGTAAGGGCCCGGCTAACAGGGGATCAGGGGAGTTGGGAACCATGTCGGACCTGAAGAAGGCGGCGGACGGGAAGCCGGACGGCCGAGCAGCCGAGAAGACTGCCGACGAGCCGCCCGCCGCACCCGAACCGCAGCAGCGCAGCGTCCGGGTGGTGATGCTCGCCCTGATGATCACCATGCTGCTGGCCATGCTCGACAACCTGATCGTCGGCACCGCCATGCCGACCATCGTCGGTGATCTCGGCGGCCTGGAGCATCTGTCCTGGGTCGTCACCGCGTACACCCTGGCCACCGCGGCCTCGACCCCGATCTGGGGCAAGCTCGGCGACATGTACGGACGCAAGGGCATCTTCCTCACGTCCATCGTGCTCTTCCTGATCGGCTCCGTACTGAGCGGCATGGCCCAGGACATGGGCCAGCTGATCGGCTTCCGCGCGGTCCAGGGGCTCGGCGCGGGCGGCCTGATGGTCGGTGTCATGGCCATCATCGGCGACCTGGTGCCGCCCCGCGAGCGCGGCAAGTACCAGGGAATGATGGCCGGTGTGATGGCGATCGCCATGATCGGCGGGCCGCTGGTCGGCGGCACCATCACCGACCACCTCGGCTGGCGCTGGAGCTTCTACATCAACCTGCCGCTGGGCGCCGTCGCCCTCGCCATGGTCACCGCCGTACTGCACCTGCCGAACGGGAAGCGCACCCGGGCGAAGGTCGACTACCTCGGCGCCGGGCTGCTGACCCTCGGCATCACCGCGATCGTGCTGGTCACCACCTGGGGCGGTTCGGAATACGCCTGGGATTCCGCCGTGATCATGGAGCTCATCGCGATCGGTGTCGTCTCGCTCGTCGGCTTCCTCTTCGTCGAGACGAAGGCCGCAGAACCGATCATTCCGCTGCACATCTTCCGCAACCGCAACTTCACACTGATGTCGGTCGTCGGCTTCATGACCGGCTTCGTGATGTTCGGAGCGGTGCTCTTCCTGCCGCTTTTCCAGCAGTCCGTCCAGGGTGCGTCCGCGACCAACTCCGGTCTGCTGCTCCTGCCGATGCTGCTGTCGATGATGGTCGTCTCGCTGATCGCCGGACGGGTCACCACCAGCAGCGGCAAGTACAAGATCTTCCCCATCGTCGGCTCCATCCTGATGGTGGCCGGCCTGTTCCTGCTCTCGCAGATGGACACCGGCACCACCCGCTTCACCTCCGGCGTCTACATGGCGGTCCTCGGCGCGGGCATGGGCTTCCTGATGCAGATCACGATGCTCGTCGCACAGAACAGCGTCGAGCTGAAGGACATGGGCGTCGCCTCCTCCGCGACCACCCTCTTCCGTACGCTCGGCAGCTCCTTCGGCGTCGCGATCATGGGTGCGCTGTTCACCGGACGGGTGCAGGACGAGATGATGGCCCGCGGCGGCGGAGCGGCCACCTCGAAGTCCGCGCAGCTGGACGCGGCGAGCCTGGCGAAGCTGCCGGACGCGGTGCGTGAGGCGTACCAGTTCGCGGTGTCGTCCGGCACCCACATCGCCTTCCTGGTCGGCGCATCGGTCGGTGTGATCGCGCTGGTGGCGGCGGTGTTCGTCAAGGAGGTACCGCTGCGGGGGGCGGGCCCGGAGGCCAAGCCCACCGCCGAGAGCGGCGTGGAGGCACCGGAGCCGGTGACCGACGCCAAGCAGAGCGAGAACGTCTGACCCGACAGTGACCAGGGGCCCCGGGGTGCGCGGACCGCGCACCCCGGGGCCCCTTCGTCGCTGCCCGGCCGGATCAGCTGCCGAACGGTGTGCCGTCCGACGGCGCGACCGCCCGCGAACTCTCGGGCCTGCGCTGTTCGGCGAGGTGCACGATCGGGAAGCTGCCGGTGTTCGTCGGGGCGTGCTCCGGCAGCCACAGCACGGCGATCGCCCCGCCGGTCCCCTCCGCCACACCCTGCGGCGCCGCGTTGCGGAACGTCAGCCGGGCGCCGAGCACCCGGGCCTGACCGGCCGCGATCGTCAGCCCCAGGCCGTGCCCGCGCCCGGAGCGGTCGCTGCTTCCGGTGCGGAACCGGCTCGGGCCCTCGCGCAGCAGCGCCTCCGGGAAACCAGGCCCGTGATCGCGGATGCGCACCACCCGTCCCTCGACCGTGACCTCCACCGGAGTGGAGCCGTGCTTCGCGGCGTTCCCCAGCAGATTGCCGAGGATGCGCTCCAGCCGGCGCGGATCGGTGCTGACCCACGATTCGTGCACCACCTGGACCCGCACATCGGGGTCCAGCAGCGCGACCCGGCGGCTGACGAACTCACCGAATGCGATCTCCTGCAGCTCGGCACGCTCCGACGCGCTGTCCAGCCTGGCCACCTCCAGCACGTCCTCGACGAGCGTGCGCATCGCCTGCGCCCTGTCCCGTACGAGCTCGGTGGGGCGGCCCGGCGGCAGCAGCTCGGCGGCGGTCAGCAGTCCGGTCACGGGGGTGCGCAGCTCGTGCGCGATGTCCGCGGTGACCCGGCGCTCCGCCTCGATCCGTTCGTTCAGCGCGTCCGTCAGGGCATCCACCGCGCGGGCCAGCTCGTCGGTCTCGTCCCGGATGACGCCGCCGATGGCCTCCCGGACCCGTACCTCCGTTTGGCCCTGCGCGACCTTGCCGGCCGCAGCCGCCGCCTTGCGCAGCCTGCGTGACAGCTGCCCGCCGACCAGCACGCCCAGCGCGCAGCCACCGAAGACCACCGAGACGGAGCCGATGATCAACGCCCGGTCGAGATCGCCCATGATCGTGACGGAACGGTCCGCGAAGCGGGTGTGCAGGGACAGCACATCGCCATTGGCCAGCGGCACGGCGGCCCACACATCGGGCACCCCGTTCCCGTACTCGTCGACATGCGTGGCGCGCCGGTTCTTACGGATCTCCGCCCGCAGGCTCTGCGGCATCGTCGGGTCATTGAGCTTGGCGCCGAACTTGGGATCGGCCTTCTTCGTCTTCGTCGCCTCATACAGCAGCTGCGCGTACGTCAGCCGCTCCAGCTGGACCTCACGGGCGTTCTCCAGCATCGAGACGCGGGCGGCGTTGTGGACGACGAGGCTCAGCGCCACGGCGATGAGCGCGCCCACTACGGCGATCGCGATACTGATCTTCCAGCGGACCCCCGTCCGCAGTGCCAGCCGCTTCATGGCCTGAGTTTGTAGCCGAAACCGCGGACCGTGTCGATCCGGTCCTGCCCGATCTTGGTACGCAGCCGCTGCACATGGACATCCACGACCCGGGTGTCTCCTCCCCAGCCGTAGTCCCAGACCCGTTCGAGCAGTTTGTCGCGCGAGAGCACCGTGCCGGGCGCGGACGAGAACTCCAGCAGCAGCCGCATCTCGGTCGGGGTCAGCGCCACGGGCGCGCCGCCCTTGCGTACCTCCATGCCCTCGGTGTCGACCTCCAGGTCGCCGAAGACCAGTACCCCGCCGACGGGCTTCGACTCCGCCTCCGCGCCGCCCTGCTGCCCGCCCGACGCATGGCCGAAGCGGCGCAGCACGGCTCGGATCCTGGCGACCAGAACAGCGCCGTCGAACGGCTTGGTGACGTAGTCGTCGGCGCCGGCCTCCAGGCCGAGCACCACATCGATCGAATCGGCGCGGGCGGACAGCATGATCACGGGCACGGTCGACTCGTCGCGAATACGGCGGCACAGACTGACCCCGTCCAGGCCCGGCACCATCACGTCGAGCAGGGCGATGTCCGGCCGGTCGGCCCGGAACGCCGCCAGACCGGAGAGGCCGTCGGGCATCGCGGTGACCGCGAAACCATCACGCTCCAGCGCCAGCTGGGTGGCCTCGCGGATGACATCGTCGTCCTCGACGAACAGGACGTGGGTCTCGGCCATCGACTGCTCTCAGTTCTTCGTCGGTTCCGTGGGCTCCGGGAGATCCCCTTCTCCGTTGCCGACGGCTCTGTTGAAGTCGTTGTGCACCCGGTCGTGCTCGGCGAACCGGTTGTCGGCCCAGCGGTACGTGACCACTTCCTCGCCCGACGGGTACGCGACCGCGTCCTTCTTCTCGTACACCTGCGTCGTCACGACCAGATCACCCCGGTCGATGGTGCCGTAGACCGCGGGCTGCTCGGTGGTGAAGATGTTCTCGTACGTGCCGTTGCTCTGCCGGCGGTACACGTAGGTGCCGACACCCACCGAGTCGCCGCAGGTCATCACGTTCACCACGATGTCGGGTGCGGAGCCGCCCGTCAGCCTGCCGTACGAGGAGTCGACCGGGTACTCGTGGCCCGTGCAGGGCTTCAGGTCCGTCCTGACCCGCTCGCTCACCCGGGAGTCCCGTTTGACCAGCTGGACGGGATCGACCCGCGGGGTGGGGTTCGCCGTGGACGGCGCGGTGACCGACGGCGTGACATGGGCGGCCGACTGGGAGCCTGCCGGGCCCTCGTCACGGGTGCCCGTACCACCGGTGGAACAGCTGACGGTGAGCAGCGCCAGAACGGCGAGCCCGACCAGCGCCGTGCTGCTCGCCGCCCACCGGGTCCGCCGGCGACCACCGCTGCGGGCCGCCCCGCTTCCGCCGGTCGCCGTGTTCCCGCCGGTGGTACCGCTGCTGCCGTCCCCGCGTCCACCGCTGCCTGTCAGGCCGCGCACTGCTCCCGCCCCCGTTCGTCATGACGCCGGTCCGCCTGTCCGCGGAGCTGCGCCCCTGCCCGCGCACGCTGCGCGGCGCCGGTGGCAGGAGCCCGGTCGCCCGCCGTGCGGCCCTGGGCCTCACGGATCCTGGCTTCCCTGCTCATGGCCTCGCGGCTCTCCAGTTCCTGGCGCAGCCGTGCCAGCGCACGGTGCAGCGTGCTCTTCACCGTACCCGGCGACATGCCGAGCGCCGCGGCCGTCTCCTCCGTGGTCATCTGCTCCCAGTGTCGCAGCACGACGACGCTGCGCTGCTTGGGAGCCAGCACACCCAGGACGTCCATCAGGAGAGCACGGTCGGCGCGCTGCTCGGTGCCGTCCTCGATGCTGGCGTCGGGCAGCTGCTCGGTGGGCACCTCCTCCAGTTTGCGGGCCCGCCACCACTCCGTACGGGTGTTGATCATGACGCGGCGCAGGTAGGCATCGGCCAGGGACTTGTCGGCGATGCCGTCCCAGCGGCCGAAGGTACGGGCCAGGGCGGTCTGCAGCAGGTCCTGCGCGTCCACCGGGTCGGGGACCAGGCGGCGCGCACTGCGCAGCAGTGCGTCCTGCCGGGTGCGTACGTACTCTTCGAATTCGAGCACCTCGCCCTGCGCCATTCCAACCGCCTCCGTCCCCGTCGATCCCCGTTTGCCCTCTGCCGGCCACTGGTGCGTGGCTGACGGTCGGAGACGTTACGGAGCGGTTGTCACGGCGCTGTGCGGAGCAGCCATACGCCGACGCGCGGCTGTCCATCGGTTGTGTAACAGCGGAGCGGGAGGACCTTCCTGCTCTGTTCCCAGGGGGTGTCCGGCGGATCAGGGCTGTGCCAGGCGTCGCGGCCCCGATCCGCCGGACACGGCACTGGAGCACCTCCCGGCAAGCTTTGCCCCGCGCTTGCCGCATGGGCCAAAAGTCCTGGTAGCGGAGCTACCAGGACTTTTGGCCGCCTTGCGATCGCACGCACCGGACGACGTTCCTCATGGGCGGACATCGCCGGTCACGGCACTAGCTCTGCGGAAGTCGGTACTGGCCGCCCGGGAGCGGCTCGACCAGGCCGTCGGCGACCAGGCCGTCCAGCGCCCGTGCCCGTTGCACCGGCTCGTCCCACACAGTGTCCAGTGCCGCCTGCGACACCGGGGTCACCGCCTCACGCAGAACGGCGAGCAACCGTCCGCGCACCTGCCGGTCCGTACCGGCGTAGGTCTGACCGCGGCGCGGAGGCCCCTCGTGCGCGGGCTTCCCGGCCAGCCGCCAGGCGCACTGCGTCGCGATCGGGCAGTGCGTGCAGTCCTCGTTCTTGGCGGTGCAGACGAGCGCGCCGAGTTCCATCGTGGCTGCCGCCCAGCGGGCCGCGCGTTCGTCCTCGTCGGGGAGGAGCGCGCGGGCGAGTTTCCGCTCGGCGGCGGTGGTCGCGTTCGGCGGGTACTGAATGCCGGTCGCGGCCCGGGCGAACACCCGGCGGACGTTCGTATCGAGCACGGGATGCCGCTGCCTGTACGCGAACGAGGCCACGGCCGCCGCTGTGTACTCACCGATCCCGGGCAGTGCGAGCAGTTGGCTGTGCTCGCTCGGTACGTCGCCGCCGTGCCGTTCCGTTATTGCCTGCGCGGCGCCGTGCAACCGCAGCGCACGCCGCGGGTAGCCGAGCCGGCCCCACGCGCGGACCGCTTCGCCGGGGGGCTCGGCGGCCAGGTCGGCGGGGCGCGGCCAGCGGGCCAGCCACTGTTCGTACACCGGGATGACCCGGTTGACGGGGGTCTGCTGCAGCATGAACTCGCTGACCATCACACCCCAGGCACCCGCCTCGGGGCGGCGCCAGGGCAGATCGCGGGCGTGCTGGTCGAACCACCCGATCACGGGAGTGTGGAGGGATGTGGGGGGCGTCTGTGTCGCAGTCATGGCAGTCATCGCATGTCGATCCTGACACGGAAGGGCAGACGATGGTCATGGTCACGGTGGTGTCGCCCCGCTTGAGGGCCCTTGGGGTGATAACGCCACCCGTCTGTCCCCACGACGAGACCCGGTCAGCGCCTTCGCCCGGGCTGCCGCACGTGCTTTCGCCCGGGCCCCGGCCCGATCAGTGACCTGTGCTGTGTTCCCGGGCCGGGCCGCCCGCCCCCGGGCCGGATATCCAGACCGCGAGGGATACCAGGCCGTCCCGCACCGTCCGGGCGAGCGAGCGCGTCGGACGGGACAGCAGGACGGTCACCAGCGCCGCCACGGATCCGCCCACCAGCAGCAACACCGCGACATCGTGCGGGCAGCGCACCCCGACAAAGACCCCGGAGAGCGCCATCAGCAGCGCCATCGGCACTGTGAACCAGGCCGTGCGCGGCCGGGCGCACGCCAGTGCGACAGCGGCGGCGCCGGCTATGGCCGCGTGATTGCTCGGGAACGACCGGTCGCCCGTCGACAGGCAGGGCGCCGACGAGGCTGCCGCGCCGACGACCGCACGACACGGGCGCTCCTCGTTCACGACCGTCTTGAGCACCTCGCTGACGACATACGGCCTCCCCCGCGAGGGGCGCAAGCACCGAGCGGGCCAGGGCTCCCGTCTGCTCTCCGCGCGCCCGCCATCAGCCCACGACGAACAGGACGCCGAGGACCAGCCGCCCGAGCTCCGTCCGCATTTCGGCGAGATGCTGCACCCAGGGTGGCGCGCCGTGCGCGAAGTCGGTGATGTCCCTGTACGCGGCCTCAGTGGTCGAACTCCTCATGTGACTGTCCGTAGGCATCAGCGCACGGTCGTCACATTGCGCGATCGTCAGGGACCGCACCTGGCGAAAGTTGGGGTCGGAATCCGGCCACCCCATGATGATGATCCGCAAAACTTGGGGGTCGGAGCGGCGGGTGCGGCGGGAGTTGGCGCGGATCTCTCGTACAGTTTGCGCCGTGGGATCTCTGCGCAATCCGATCGGGCCGCTTCCCTCCACCATCTACTGGCGACGGAGGGCTGTAGCGGCGACGCTGATTGCGCTGCTCGCGCTGCTGATCGTATGGGCCGTCACCTCCGGTGGGAGCAAGGGAAACAAGGACGATTCCCGGCCCAACGGGTCCGGTCCCGCACACTCCATCGGTCCTGGACCTGCCAGTTCCGGACCGGCCTACAGCCAACAGCCGGGCGGACGCGACGAGTCGGGCACCACTGACGGTGGCGGCGACGGCAACGGCGGTACCGGCGCGGGCTCCGAGGACACCACGGGCGGGACAGGCGACGGCAGTAACGGCGACCCCGGCACCGGATCGGATTCCGGCGGTGCGTCCGGCGGCGGAACCGAGGGCCGACAGGTCCCGGCCGGCTCCTCGATCCCCGACTGCACTGCTTCCGCACTGCAGTTGACCCTGCGCACCGGGCTCAGGTACGGCCCCGGCGAGAAGCCGAAGTTCCAGTTGATCGTGAAGAACACCTCGTCCACCGCCTGCAAGGCCGACTTCGGACCGAAGAGCGCGGTGCTCACCATCACCGAGGCCGGTGGCGACGACGCCGAGGTGTGGTCCTCCAAGGACTGCCCGCGCAACGCGGGCAGTGTGCTGCTGGAGGTCCCGGCGGGCGCGACCATCGTTCACACCGTGGAGTGGGACCGGCAGAAGAGCGCTCCGCAGTGCGCGACGCCATCCGCGGGATCCGTGGGTCCGGGTACGTACCTCGTCGAGGCGAAGGCCTCCGGCGAGCCCCTGCAGCGCGCGTCGTTCGTCCTCGCGAAGGACTGACGCGAAAGGCCCGCGTGCGAAGTACCGGTGTACGAAGGGCCAGTTCGAGAAGGACGGGTCCGCGAGGAGCCGACGCGAACGGCCGACGGCAATGACCGGCTCGCGCAGGACCGGCCCGCCAAGTGCCGACGTGCTGAGCAGGACGTGAACACGGTCCCGCACGCACGTCGGGGCCCGGTCGACCGACCGGGCCCCGAGCCGACGTGAGACCCGCCCCCTACACGTACCGCTCAAGAATCGACGACTCGGCCAGCCGCGAGAGCCCCTCGCGCACGCTCCGCGCCCGCGCCTCGCCGACCCCGTCCACCGTCTGGAGATCGTCCACGCTCGCGGCGAGCAGCTTCTGGAGTCCTCCGAAGTGCTCCACGAGCCGGTCGATGATCGCCCCGGGCAGTCGCGGCACCTTCGCCAGCAGCCGGAAGCCGCGCGGCGAGACCGCCGAGTCCAGGGTCTCGGGCGAGCCGCTGTACCCCAGGGCCCGTGCCACGACGGGCAGTTCGAGCAACTCGGTGTGAGAGAGCGCGTCCAGCTCGGTCAGTGCCTCCGAGACCGTACGGGACCGCTTCGCGGTCGGCTCCGGCACATAGTCGCGCACGACCAGCTCGCGCTCCGGCTCGACGCCCGCGATCAACTCGTCGAGCTGGAGCGAGAGAAGCCGGCCGTCGGTGCCCAGCTCCACCACGTACTCGGCGATCTCGGTCGCGATCCGGCGTACCATCTCCAGCCGCTGTGCGACGGCCGTCACATCGCGGACCGTCACCAGGTCCTCGATCTCGAGCGCGGAGAGCGTGCCCGCCACCTCGTCGAGCCGGAGCTTGTACCGCTCCAGGGTGGCGAGGGCCTGATTGGCGCGCGACAGGATCGCGGCGGACTCCTCCAGGACCCGGCGCTCCCCGTCCACGTACAGCGCGATCAGACGCATCGACTGCGAGACCGAGACGACAGGGAAGTTGCACTGCTTGGAGACCCGGTCCGCCGTGCGGTGGCGGGTTCCGGTCTCCTCGGTGGGGATGGAGGCGTCCGGGACCAGCTGCACGCCGGCCCGGAGGATCTTGCTCATGTCCTTGTCGAGGATCAGCGCCCCGTCGAGCTTGGCCAGCTCGCGCAGTCGCGTCGCGGTGAACTCGACGTCCAGCACGAAGCCGCCGGTGCACATGGACTCGACGGTCTTGTCCATGCCCAGCACGATCAGTCCGCCGGTGTTGCCGCGGAGAATGCGCTCCAGGCCGTCCCGCAAGGCCGTTCCGGGCGCGACGGCGCTCAGCGAGGCGCGCATCAGCGCCTCGTTACCGGTGCCTTGGCCGGACTTTCCGGGCGATGCTGCCCGGTCGTTGGCTGCCACTGCACTCCTCCGGTTACAGGTTTGCGGTGCCCTTACGTCCTTCATGCCGTTCGTACGGACGGGCGAGACCAGGGCAAAGTCTACCGGCGCGCGTTGTCCTCCCGTGGGGCCTCCGTACGAGACCGGCGCGGGAGTACTCTCAGCGCGTCGCCCATGTTGGCGACTTCCGTGACCTTCATACCGGCCGGGACCTTCCCCGGGTCGGTCGGGACCAGTGCGTGGGTGAAGCCCAGCCGGTGTGCCTCGGCCAGTCTGCGCTGCACCCCGGTCACGCGTCTGACCTCGCCCGCGAGGCCCACTTCGCCGATCGCCACCAGGTTCTTGGGCAGTGGTGTGTCGCTTGCCGCACTGGCCAGCGCCAGTGCGACCGCGAGGTCGGCGGCGGGCTCGGAGAGCTTCACACCGCCGACCGTCGCGCTGTAGATGTCCCGCTTTCCGAGCGAGCTGATCCGGCCGCGCTGCTCCAGAACCGCCAGCATCATCGAGACCCGGGACGTCTCGAGCCCGGAGGTGGTGCGCCGGGGCGACGGGATCTGCGAATCGACCGTCAGCGCCTGCACTTCGGCGACGAGCGGGCGACGTCCCTCCAGGGTGACTGTGAGACAGGTGCCGGGTACGGGTTCGTCGCGCCGGGTGAGGAAGAGCCCGGACGGGTCGGCGAGGCCGGTGATGCCCTCGTCGTGCAGTTCGAAACAGCCGACCTCGTCCGTCGCGCCGTACCGGTTCTTCACGCCGCGGACCAGCCGGAGGCGCGCATGACGGTCGCCCTCGAAGGACAGCACCACGTCGACGAGATGCTCCAGCAGCCGCGGCCCGGCGATCGCGCCGTCCTTGGTGACATGGCCGACCAGCAGCGTGGACATGCCGCGATCCTTGGAGGCGCGGATGAGCGCTCCGGCGACCTCCCGGACCTGCGCCATACCGCCGGGCGCACCGTCGATCTCGGGCGAGGCGACGGTCTGTACGGAGTCGAGGATGAGCAGGGACGGCTTGACCGCGTCCAGATGGCCGAGGACCGCGGAGAGGTCGGTCTCGGCCGCGAGGTAGAGGTGGTCGTTGATCGCGCGGATCCGGTCGGCACGCAGCCGCACTTGGCTCGCGGACTCCTCCGCGGTGACATAGAGGGTGCGGTGCTCGTCACTGGCCGCCTTGGCTGCCACGTCCAGCAGAAGCGTCGACTTGCCCACGCCCGGCTCGCCCGCGACCAGCACCACGGCGCCGGGGACCAGCCCGCCGCCGAGCACCCGGTCCAGCTCGTCGACACCGGTCGACCGGGCGGTGGCCTGCCGGCTGTCGACCTGGCCGATGGGGAGAGCGGCCGTGCTCACGCGGCCGGCTGCCGTCGTCCGTACGGCAGGGGCACCGCCGAATTCCTCGACCGTCCCCCATGCCTGGCATTCGGGGCAGCGGCCGAGCCATTTGGCGGTGGTCCAGCCGCATTCGGTGCAGCGGTAGGACGGCCGGTCCTTCGCGGATTTCGTACGGGCAGCCATGGCGCCACCGTATAGGTGAGGACTGACAACACCGCCCGGCGCGGGTGCACGGGCGGTCGCGGTGGCAGGAAACGGGGAGGAGGCTCCGGCGGAATCAGGGGCTCCTGTCCCATTTTGAGCGATACGTTCACCCGTACGGGTTAAAAGTGGGCAAGAGGCGCCAAGAACATGCCTTGCCCTGCCTACGGTCGCCGGGTGACGAGCAGCAGGCTGGAGACCTCTACATCCACCACCGGCGCACACCGGACGCAGCACCGTGCGCCCCACTCGTCGCCGCGGAGACCGCCCGCCCGTTACGAGCCGCATCTCGACGGCCTGTTCACCTACTGCCTCTCGGTGCTCTGCGACCACGACGGCGCCGTCGAGGCGCTCGGGACGGTGCTCGCCGTCGCGGAACGGCAGGACGGGCGGTGCCCCGCGGGTGAGGAGGAACGTAAAACCTGGCTGTACGCGCTGGCCAGGTGGACGTGCCTGCGCAAGCTCACCGAGCAGAAACGGGGTCGTCAGGCGCATCGCCACCAGCCGGGGAAGCAGTCGGGCGGGAAGTCCCCCAGGGGGGCGCGTCCGGAAAGCCGTACGCTCCCGGCCGTCACCCCACCCCCGGCCACCAGCGGGGCGGGCCCCACGACCACCGCTGCTCCGACCCCCGATTCCGCCCCGGCCGCCGAAGCGCGCCGCCGAGAACTCGCGCAGCTCGCCTGGCCCGAAGCGGCCGGCACCACCCCCGAACAACGCGAAGCGCTCGAACTGGCCGTACGCCACCGCCTCGCCCCGAGCGCCGTGGCCGCCGTCCTCGGCCTCGAAGCCGCGACCGCCCACGAGATCCTCGCCGCCGCGGCCTGCGAGGTGGAACGCACCCGCGCCGCCCTCGCCGTCGTCGAGACCGGCAACTGTCCCACCGTCGCCCGCCTCACCGGCGACCACCGGGTCCTGCTCTCCACCGCCCTGCGCCGCGAACTCGTCCGTCACGTCGACGACTGCCCCCGCTGCCGTCGCGCCGCCGAACGGGCGGGCGCCGAGGGCCCCTGGCCGGGCGGTGCCTTGACCCCTGCGGCCGCGCTGCCGATCGTGGAGGCGCCGCGGCCGTCCGCATACGTCGCGATGATCCATGCCCAGAGGAATCGGTCCGGCAGTCCGCGCTTCGACCGGGCGGGCTTCCCGATGGATCCCAAGGACCACGCCGCGCGCCGGGACCGGCTCCGGGCGCGAGTCGTGACGACGACGGTGGTGGCGACGGTTGTCGCCGCCCCCGTGATTGCCCTGTGGTCCGCCTATCGGGGGGCGCCGCTGACCGGCGAGGGGCACGAAGGAGCGCCGGTCTCCGCGGCCGGGACGGACGACCGGCGCGGTCTCGACGGCGACCCGCACGACCGCTACGAGAATGCGGGCAACGCCAGCCCCGAGCCCGGCGCCCGCTTCAAGGACGGCAGCCGTACACCGGATGTCTCCGCCGAGGTCATCAGCTCGGCGAGGGGACAGCACGGCCCCGGCAGGATCCGGGTCACGGCCCGTTCCTCCGGTGGCGCGACGCTGATCACGCTGACCGCCTCGGGCGGCGCGCCCGTGGCCTGGTCCGCGCGGGCGGATGCGCCCTGGCTGCGCCTCAGCAGGTCCTCCGGCACCCTTGCCGCAGGTGAGAGCGTCACGATCCGCGTCCTCGTCGACCATAGGAGAGAACCGGCGGGTGCCTGGGGTGCCCGTATCGGCCTCGCCCCATCGGGCTCGGCGGTGGCGATCAGCGGGTACGGAGCGACGTCGTCCGGCGGCCCGTCCGCCCCGCCGCCGCCCTCACCCGGTCCCACGGCCCCGTCGCCGCACCCGACGGAGCCCACCCCCTCGCCGACGGAGCCCACCCCCTCGCCGACGGACCCGTCACCGACCGACCCGTCGCCGGACCCGACGGAGCCCACTCCCTCGCCGACGGACCCGACTCAGCCACCGTCACCGGACCCGTCGAACTCGTCCAGCCCGTCCGACCCCGGGACAAGCCCGTCCGACCCGGCACCGACGGGCTGAATGCCGACCTCGGCCCGTCGGCCCTCAGCCCAGCGGGCCAGTGGGCCCCTGGGCCTTTGCGGGTCCTACCGGATCCGCCGGATGCGGCGCCATCGGCAGCAGCGAGGACAACCGCTCCTCGCACAGCTCGACCAGCCGCTCGTACGCCTCCTTGCCCATCAGCTCGGTGAGCTCGGGCCGGTACGAGACGTAGACCGGTTCCCCGGCCCCGTGCGCCGAGGTCGCCGACGTGCACCACCAGTGCAGATCGTGACCGCCCGGACCCCAGCCCCGGCGGTCGTACTCGCCGATCGAGACCTGGAGCACACGCGTGTCGTCGGGGCGGTCGATCCACTCGTACGTACGCCGGATCGGCAGCTGCCAGCACACGTCCGGCTTGGTCTCCAAGGGCTCCTTGCCCTCGCGCAGCGCCAGGATGTGCAGCGAGCACCCGGCTCCGGCCGCGAATCCGGGCCGGTTCTGGAAGATGCAGGACCCCTTCCAGCGGCGCGTCTGGCGTTCGCCGTCGTCGTCGACCTCGACCCAGCCCGTCTCCGTACCGACGTCGTGGAACTGCCACAGCTCCGGGGTCAGCCGGGAGACGTGGTCCGCCACCCGCTTCTCGTCGTCCTCGTCGGAGAAGTGCGCACCCAGCGTGCAGCATCCGTCGTCCGCACGGCCCGCCTGGATGCCCTGGCAGCCACTGCCGAAGATGCAGTTCCACCTGGAGGTCAGCCAGGTCAGGTCGCAGCGGAAGATCTGCTCGTCGTCCGCGGGATCGGGGAACTCGACCCAGGCGCGTGCGAAGTCGATCCCCTTCTCGTCTTCGGACCGGTCAGGTCCGGTCTTTTCTGGCTGCTGCATCTCCTGCTTCGTTCTCTGTTTCTTCGTGACTTTGCCCGGCTTCGCCTTTTTCGTCTTTGCCACGGGCCAAGGGTAAGTCCGCAGGAGCAGTAGCGTTCCGCGTATGAGACTCGGAGTCCTCGACGTGGGGTCGAACACGGTTCATCTGCTGGTGGTGGACGCGCATCCCGGCGCCCGCCCGCTGCCCGCGCACTCGCACAAGGCGGAGCTGCGCCTGGCCGAACTTCTCGATGCGGACGGAGCGATCGGCCCCCAAGGCGTGGACCGGCTCGTCTCGACGATCGCCGGTGCGCTGCAGGCCGCCGAGGACAAGGGCTGCGAGGACGTGCTGCCGTTCGCCACGTCCGCGGTGCGGGAAGCGAGCAACGCCGACCATGTGCTGACCCGGGTACGGGAGGAGACGGGCGTCGATCTCGCCGTCCTCAGCGGCGAGGAGGAGGCCCGGCTCACCTTCCTCGCGGCCCGCCGCTGGTTCGGCTGGTCGGCGGGGAAGCTGCTGGTCCTCGACATCGGCGGTGGCTCGCTGGAGATCGCGTACGGCATCGACGAGGAGCCCGACGCCGCCGTGTCGCTGCCGCTCGGGGCCGGGCGCCTCACCGCCGGCTGGCTGCTGCACGACCCGCCGGACCCGACGGAGGTGAAGGTGCTGCGCCGCCACGTGCGGGCCAGCATCGCCCGTACGGTCGGCGAGTTCAGCCGCTTCGGCCGCCCCGACCACGTCGTGGCGACCTCCAAGACGTTCAGGCAGCTCGCCAGGATCGCGGGCGCCGCGCGCTCCGCCGAGGGTCTCTACGTGCAGCGCACCCTCACCCGGAAGGCCCTGGAGGAATGGGTGCCGAAGCTGGCGGCCATGACAGCCGACCAGCGCGGCCGGCTGTCCGGTGTCTCCGAGGGGCGGGCCGCGCAGCTGCTCGCCGGGGCGATGGTCGCCGAGGGGGCGATGGATCTCTTCGGTGTGGAGGAGTTGGAGATCTGCCCGTGGGCGCTGCGCGAGGGAGTGATCCTGCGCCGCCTGGACCACCTTCCGACGGCGGCGTCCGCCGCCCTGAACTGACCGCGCGTTCCGTCGGAGGACCGGGGCGACGGGGGAGCGCGGAACGCCGGGAGCGGAGTCATGGCCCTTCTCACTTTCCGTCGCGACGCCTCGGTGGCGCGCACACCTGCCCCGTACGCTGTCTGCGTGGCAGAACCAGTGGTGCGCATCCCGGATGCGAAGGTCGCCCTGTCGACGGCTTCCGTCTATCCGGAGTCGACGGCGACGGCCTTCGAGATTGCCGCGCGTCTGGGCTACGACGGTGTCGAGATCATGGTCTGGACCGATCCCGTCAGCCAGGACATCGAGGCGCTGCGACGCCTCTCGGACTACCACCGGGTGCCGATCCTCGCCGTTCACGCGCCCTGCCTGCTGATCACCCAGCGGGTCTGGTCCACCGATCCATGGGTGAAGCTCCAGCGGGCCCGCGCGGCCGCGGAGAAGCTCGGAGCGACGACCGTCGTCGTCCATCCGCCGTTCCGCTGGCAGCGCCAGTACGCGCGCGACTTCATCACCGGCATCTGGCGGATGGCGGACGAGACGGATGTGCGCTTCGCCGTCGAGAACATGTACCCGTGGCGGTACCGGGACCGCGAGATGCTCGCGTACGCCCCCGACTGGGACGTCACCAACAACGACTACCGCCACTTCACCGTGGACCTCTCGCACACCGCGACCGCCCGCACCGACGGCATGGCCATGGTCGACCGGATGGGCGACCGGCTCGCCCACATCCACCTCGCCGACGGCAAGGGCTCCAACAAGGACGAGCACCTGGTGCCCGGCCGCGGTGACCAGCCCTGCGCGGAACTGCTGGGGCGCCTGGCGCGTACGGGCTTCGACGGCCATGTCGTCATCGAGGTCAACACCCGCCGCGCCATGTCCGCAGTGGAACGTGAAGCCGACCTGGCGGAAGCGCTCGCCTTCACCCGGCTCCACCTCGCGTCCTCGTCGGCGCGGGTCCCGCGCTCATGACCCCCGGCAGGACGGGCGGGAACACCGGCGGGGAGGGCACGGCACACACCCCCCCCGAGCGCCCGAAGCGCCGAGGCCGCCCCGCCCGTACGACGGCAGACACCGGCCCCGGCGCCCGCGAACGCATCCTGGAAGCGGCCCGCACCGAATTCGCCGAGCGGGGCTACGACAAGACGTCGATCCGGGGCATCGCCAGGGCGGCAGGCGTCGACGCCGCACTCGTCCACCACTACTTCGGTACGAAGGACGAGGTCTTCGCGGCGGCGATCGAGGTCTCCTTCGAACCCGCCCTGGTGATCCCGTCCGTCCTGGGCATGGGCACGGACGGTCTGGGGGAGCGGCTGGCCCGCTACTTCATCGGCGTGTGGGAGAACCCGGCGTCCAGAGCCCCCCTGCTGGCGATCATGCGCTCCGCCCTGACGCACGAAGGGGCGGCGAAGGTACTGCGCGGCTTCGTCCTGCGACGGCTGCTGGAGCGGATCGCGGAGGCGCTGGACGTCCCGGACGCGACGTTCCGTGCGGAACTGGCCGCGTCGCACATGCTCGGGATCGCGATGCTGCGGTACGTGATCCAGGCGGAGCCGCTGGCTTCGGCAGACCCCGAGAAGATCATCGCCATGGTCGCACCGACGCTCCAGCGTTATTTGACGGAGACCTGACCGCCCCCGGGTGACCTTTCCGTCGGTCCGGCGTTCGAGGACCGGGGTCCCGGGTGGAGCCCCGGTTCCAGGAAAGCGGCGGGCAAGGGGAACGGGCCCCGCGCGGCGACCCCCACCCATCGAGCCGCACCCGCCCACTCACTGAGCACCCCGTCCCGCATTCCGGACACAGTGTCCAGATCTTGGAGTCGAGGCGTAGGCTCGATGACAGTCTTTTCTGTC
The DNA here is from genome assembly GCF_043200055.1 of Streptomyces sp. NPDC048496. Lineage (NCBI taxonomy): Bacteria > Bacillati > Actinomycetota > Actinomycetes > Kitasatosporales > Streptomycetaceae > Streptomyces > Streptomyces sp. NPDC048496. The sequence continues at coordinate 42,101 of NZ_JBICXB010000042.1, forward strand.
GAAGGAGCGAGAGACGATGCCCCAGCTGAGGTCCCGCACTGTCACCCACGGCCGCAACATGGCGGGCGCTCGCGCCCTTATGCGGGCCTCGGGCGTAGCCGGCGAGGACATCGGCAAGCCGATCATCGCGGTCGCCAACTCGTTCACCGAGTTCGTCCCCGGCCACACCCACCTCGCCCCCGTGGGCAGGATCGTCTCCGACGCCGTCAAGGCCGCAGGCGCAGTCCCCCGTGAGTTCAACACGATCGCCGTCGACGACGGCATCGCGATGGGCCACGCCGGGATGCTCTACAGCCTCCCGTCCCGCGACCTGATCGCCGACTCCGTCGAGTACATGGTCGAGGCGCACTGCGCGGACGCGCTGATCTGCATCTCCAACTGCGACAAGATCACCCCCGGCATGCTGATGGCCGCGATGCGCCTCAACATCCCGACGGTCTTCGTCTCCGGCGGCCCGATGGAGGCCGGCAAGGCCACCCTCGTCGACGGCACGGTTCGCAAGCTCGACCTGATCAACGCGATCAGTGACGCCGTCAACGAGAACGTCTCGGACGAGGACATCCTCCGTATCGAGGAGAACGCCTGCCCCACCTGTGGCAGCTGTTCCGGCATGTTCACCGCCAACTCGATGAACTGTCTGACCGAGGTCCTCGGCCTCTCCCTCCCCGGCAACGGCTCCGTCCTTGCCACGCACACCGCCCGCAAGGCGCTGTACGAGGAGGCCGGCCGCACGGTCGTCGAGATCACCAAGCGCTACTACGAGCAGGACGACGCGACGGTCCTGCCGCGCTCCATCGGCACCCGCGCCGCGTTCGACAACGCGATGGCGCTGGACATCGCCATGGGCGGCTCCACCAACACGATCCTGCACCTGCTCGCCGCCGCGCAGGAGGCCGAGCTGGACTACGACCTCGACGACATCAACGAGGTCTCGCGCCGCGTTCCCTGCCTGTCGAAGGTCGCCCCCAACGTGGCCCCCGGTGGCACGTACTACATGGAGGACGTCCACCGGGCCGGCGGCATCCCCGCCATCCTCGGTGAGCTGCACCGCGGCGGCCTGCTCGACGAGGACGTGCGCTCGGTGCACTCCGCCACCCTCGGCGAGTGGCTGAAGAACTGGGACGTTCGCGGCGGCTCCCCGTCCCCCGAGGCCGTCGAGCTGTGGCACGCGGCCCCCGGATGCGTGCGTTCCGCGACGGCCTTCTCGCAGTCCGAGCGCTGGGACACCCTCGACCTGGACGCGGCGGGCGGCTGCATCCGTGACCTGGAGCACGCGTACTCCAAGGACGGCGGCCTCGCGGTCCTGAAGGGAAACCTCGCCGAGGACGGCTGCGTCGTGAAGACGGCGGGCGTCGACGAGTCGATCTGGACCTTCGAGGGCCCGGCGGTCGTCTGCGAGTCGCAGGACGAGGCCGTCGACAAGATCCTCCGCAAGGAGATCAAGGAGGGTGACGTCGTCGTCATCCGTTACGAGGGTCCGCGCGGCGGCCCCGGCATGCAGGAGATGCTCTACCCCACCTCCTTCCTGAAGGGCCGCGGCCTCGGCAAGAGCTGTGCACTCGTCACCGACGGCCGCTTCTCCGGCGGCACGTCGGGCCTGTCGATCGGCCACGCATCGCCGGAGGCGGCGTCGGGCGGCACGATCGCACTGGTCGAGGACGGCGACCGAATCCGGATCGACATCCCGAACCGCTCGATCGAGCTCCTCGTCCCCGAGGCCGAGCTGACCACCCGCCGTGACGCGCTGAACGGCGTGTACGCGCCGAAGAACCGCGAGCGCAAGGTTTCGGCGGCGCTGCGGGCGTACGCGGCGATGGCGACGAGCGCGGACCGCGGCGCGGTGCGGGACGTGTCCAAGCTCGGCTGAACCAAGGCTGACCGAGGCAGCCGCGAACGCCGCCGGACCCCGTTCTCACCAGTGGGCGGGGTCCTGTCCGTCGACGGCGAACACGGACCCGTCGGGCGCGGTACCGAAGACGGTCCGGCCGACGGCGACAGGCGCGGGCAGCGCCGATGCGTACGTGAGCTTCCCATCCCGGAGCCGGGGGCTCGTCTGGCCCAGCAGCGTTCCGCGCTCGGTGTCCACGGCGAGCAGCCGCCCGTCCGCCGCCGAGAAGTACAGCCGGTTCCCGATGGCGAGAACGGGCGCCGACGTCCGCCCGGCAGCGGTCTCCAGCTGCCAGCGGACAGCCCTGTCGCCCGCCGGGCGCGTGTCGACGGCGACCAGGGTCCCGCCGTGCGCCAGCAGATACGCGGTGTCCCCGCCCACCACGACCTCCGGTTCGTTCATCCGGAACGGCAGCGCCACCCGTGCGACGCGCCCCCCTTCCGGGTCGTAGCGGACGAGCCCGACGGTCTGGGCGTCCCCGTTCATGGACGTCAGGACGAGCGCACCGTCCGAGGTCCCCGCCGGGGTGAGCATTCCGTCCAGCCGCCGCTGCCACGCCGCGTGCCCCGTTGCCGCATCGACGGCCGTGACCAGCGTGGTGGACCCGTAGGCCGAGTGCTCGAATGCGTAGGCCAGCCCCGATTTTCCGTCGTACAGCGCGTAGTCCGGCCGCTGGTGCCCGGTGAGCGGATGCCGCCAGAGGGACACGCCGGTCGCGGAGTCGAGCGCTTCGGTCGTGCCGTCCTCACTGACCAGCAGCAGCGTGTCACCCGCGGCGAAGGGGGCGCCGAGGTACGGGGAGAGATCCGCGTCCCAGACCTGTTCGCCCTTGGCGGGGTCGTACGCCCGGAGCTTCCCGCCCGGCACCGCCGTATGCACCAGACCGCCGGAGACCGACACCACGCCGACCGACGGAGCGTCCCCGGCGGGGCCGTGACGGGACCACAGCACCCGGCCGTCCGCGGGATCCAGCCGGGCGGCGCCGATACCGCCCGCCGCGCAGTACAGCGCTGCGGACGGGCCGGACGCCTCCTCGTCGGCACCGCCGGCCGAGGAACAGACCGGCGTGGAGCTGCCCGAGGTCGGCAGCGGCGTCCGCCACGGCGCGAACGCCGCTGCCGAGCCCTTCGTGCCGCCCGACTCACTCGACTCACCCGAGCCACCTGAGCCGCCCACCACCCCGGCAGCCCACACCCCACCGGCACCCATGACGAGCAGCGCCGCAACGGCTGCCAGCCACCGCCGCTTGCCGCCACCGCTCGCGGTCGCCTTCCTGCCCCGCGCCGCGCCCACGCCTACATGCGTGTCCGCATCCGCATCCGCCCCCGTCGCGATCTCCGGCCCCGATACCGCCGGAGCTTCGACAGCACCCGGCCGCCGTTGCGACGGTATGAACGCGGCGGCGTCGTACGAAGGAGGGCGCAGCGCCGCCATGATGTCGTCCGGAGTGGGCCGCTCCGCAGGGTCCTTCGCCAGGCACTGGCCGATCAGCGGCGCCAGATCCGTCGGCACCCCCGTCAGATCGGCCTCGTCGTGGACCACCTGGTAGGCCACGATGTACGGGCTGTCGGAGTCGAAGGGCCCCCGGCCGGTCGCCGCATGGACGAGCACGGCCCCCAGGGCGAACACGTCTGCGGCGGGCCCGACTTCACGCGGCCGCTGGAACTGCTCGGGCGCCATGTACGGCGGCGAGCCGATCAGCTTGCCCGTCTCGGTGCGCAGATCGCTGTCGTACGGCCGGGAGATCCCGAAGTCGATGACCTTGGGCCCGGAGTCGGAGAGCAGCACATTGCTCGGCTTGAGGTCGCGGTGGATCACTCCGGCCCGATGGATGTCGCGCAGCGCCTCGGCAAGTCCCGCCGTCAGTCTGCGCAGTTCGGCGGGGGCCATCGGCCCGTTCCGCTTCACCTGGTCGGAGAGTGTGGGGCCGGGCACGTACAGAGTGGCCATCCACGGCCGTGCGGCGTCCGGATCGGCGTCGACGACCGGTGCCGTGAAGGCCCCGCTGACCCGCCTCGCCGCCCCGACCTCCTGCCGGAAGCGTGCCCTGAACTCAGGGTCTGCCGAATAGTGCCGGTGCACCACCTTGACGGCGAGCTGCAGCCCCGAGGTGGAGCGCGCCAGGTGCACGACACCCATGCCGCCCGCGCCGAGACATGCCTCAAGGCGGTAGTGACCGGCGTAATCCGGATGCTCCGCTTCCGGATTGGCTCCGGTACCTCGCAGCGGCGGCATCGCCCACCCCCGTGTGTTCGTCCGCAAGCGCGACGCACGGAGCCTAGTCGATGATGCGTGCGAAACGGCCGGGGCTTGTAGTCTGCGCGTCGTACACACCGTCTCTCAACGGGGGAGGGCCTCACGGCCATGGAAGAGCACACCGACATCACCACCGGCACCACCGACGCGGCCGAGGACGTGGCCGCGCTCGCCGGCGCCGACGACGTCACCAGGTACCCCATCGCACCGGGCTACCGGGTCAACGTCCGCACGGGACCGGGCACCCAGTACGGCATCGTCAGGACGCTTCCGTACGGAATGAAGGTTCCGGTCTACTGCCAGAAGCCGGGCGAGCGGGTCACCGGCCCGTACGGCACCTCGAACATCTGGGACAACATCGCCAACGGCCAGTTCGTGGCGGACGCCTACGTCCACACGGGCAGCGACGGCTACATCGCCCCGCGCTGCGACTGACCGGGAGCGGGACCCGGACCGCGACGGGACGGCGACCGGGACTGTGACGGGGACGGCGATCGGGACCGAAACCACCCGGGGATAATCGACCTCGTGAGCGAGAACAGCGAAGCCCCCGGCCCCGGCGCCACGCCCGGCTCCACCACGCCCGGCCCGCAGCCCGAGCCCCTGCTCTTCTTCGGTACGACCTGGGTCGACCACGACGGGGGCTACGGGCTGCGACGCGTCGGGGCGGCGGTGGGCTCCCTCGCGGCCGCGGTCGCCGCCTGCTTCGTACTCCGCTTCGCCTTCCAGGGACTGGAGATCGCCGACGTGGGCAACCTTGTCGGCATCCTGGTCGTCCTGATGTTCGCCATCTGCAGCGCCATCGCCTTCCGCAAGACGCGGGAAGGCTTCAGCCGCCGCCCGGCCGATCCGGCGCGCGAGGCCAATCTGCGCGGCCTCAAGACCATCGGCTTCGTCGGCTCACTGATCGCGTACTTCCTCCGTACGTTCAAGGAGGCACCGGGCGAGCAACTGCGACGCACGGAGTACGAGACGGCCCTGGCCGGCTACGCGAAGCGCCGCTCGGCCCGCACCGGAAACCCGGCCGCCCGCAAGACCGCCAAGGGAAAGCGACCCAAGCGCAAGTAGGGCGGCCCCACGAGAGCAGGGCCCCACGAGTGCGGGTCAAGTGCCGCGAGTACCGGCGCAAGGCCCCTGCGCGGGCCACGATGGCCCCATGTTTCCTTCCGGCTCCGGCTCCGATTTCCGGGCACGCACCGCCTCACCCGCCTCCCCGGCCCCATCCCGCGCCCTCTCCTTCGACCGCGCAGCCGCCCAGTACGCCGCGGCCCGCCCCGGCTACCCGCCCGCCCTCTTCGACACCGTCGAGGAACTGGCCGGCCGCACCCTGCGTGGCGCCCGCACCATCGACGTCGGCGCGGGCACGGGTATCTCCACCCGGCTTCTCCACGACCGGGGCGCCCGGGTCACCGCGGTCGAACCGGGCCACGGCATGGCGGAAGAACTGCACCGGGCACTCCCGTACGTGCCGATCGTGCGCGGCGACGGCAACCGCCTCCCCATCGCCACCGCATCGGCCGACCTGATCACGTATGCCCAGTCCTGGCACTGGACCGACCGGAGCCGCGCCGCCCCCGAGGCCCTGCGCGTCCTGCGCCCCGGCGGCGCACTCGCCCTCTGGTGGAATGTCTCCGACCATTCCGTCCCCTGGATCGCAGAGCAGGACGCCCGTCTTCGCCGTTTCTTCGGTGCCGACGAGGGCGCCCACGGCTCGCCCGTCCGCTCCCGCGATCTGCCGTCCGAGCTCGGCTTCGTACACCGCACGGTGCCCTGGACCCGACGGGTGTCCCTCGACGCCCACCTCGCCAACCTCGGCAGCCACTCCGCCTTCCTCGTCCTCGGTGAGGGACCCACGCACCGATTCCTCAACGAGGAGCGCGACCGGCTGGCGGAGCGCTTCCCGGACGGCACGGTCGAGGAGAGTTACGTGGTCGACCTGAGCGTGGTGATCCGCCCGGGCTCGACCCCGGTCCCACCCCCACCGCGCTCCTGATCCGCACGCCCGAGGGCCTCGCGCGCCTCCCGCTCCGCGGCCCAGCCCTCCAGGACCGCGGCACATGCGTGGTCGGTGTGGTGCAGCCCACTGAGGTCCAGCACGACGGCCCGGCCGTGCTCTTGACGGACAGACACCGCCAGGATCAAAATTCACCGCATGATGAATTATTCGGGTGCCGCCATCGAGGCCCGCGGCCTCACGGTCGTACGAGGCAACCGCACCGTCCTGCGCGGCCTCGACTTCACCGTCGAACCCGGCAGGATCACCGGCCTCCTCGGCCCCTCGGGGTGCGGCAAATCCACCCTGATGCGAGCCGTCGTCGGCACCCAGGCCAAGGTCACCGGCACCCTCGACGTCCTCGGCAACCCCGCGGGCCACCCCACCCTCCGCCCGCGCATCGGGTACGTGACCCAGGCGCCGTCGGTCTACACCGACCTCAGCGTCCGGCAGAACCTCGACTACTTCGCGGCGATCCTTCAGCCGGGCCGCAGACACCGGGACGCCCGCCGCGCCGCCGTCGCCCGCGCCGTCACCGATGTCGACCTGACCAGCCACGCGGACGCTCTCGCCGGCACCCTCTCCGGCGGCCAGCTGACCCGTGTCTCCCTCGCCGCCGCCCTGCTCGGCACTCCCGAGCTCCTCGTCCTCGACGAACCGACCGTCGGCCTCGACCCGGTACTCCGCCGCGACCTGTGGGGCCTCTTCCACACCCTCGTCGCCGACCACGGCACCACGCTCCTCGTCTCCTCCCACGTCATGGACGAGGCCGAGCGCTGCCACCGCCTGCTCCTCATGCGCGAGGGCGAGATCCTCGCCGACGGCACCCCCGAGGCACTGCGCACCCACGCCCGGACCGCCACCGTCGAAGAAGCCTTCCTCCACCTGGTCGACGAAGCCGCCACTTCTCAGGAGAACGCCCGATGAGCACGACCAACACGCCGCAGCAGGCCCCCGCCACCCCGCAGGTCCGCACCGGCGGCCGCGCCCGGCCCGAGTCCCAGGTACTCAGCCCCGCCCGCACTCTCGCCACCGCCGCCCGCGTCCTGCGCCAGCTGACCCATGACCCCCGCACCGTCGTGCTGCTGCTCCTCATCCCGGTCGTGATGATCACGCTGCTCCGGTACGTCTTCGACGGCAGCCCGCAGACCTTCGATGCCATCGGCGCCTCGCTCCTCGGCATCTTCCCGCTGATCACGATGTTCCTGGTGACCTCGATCGCCACCCTCCGCGAACGCACGTCAGGCACTCTGGAACGCCTCCTCGCCATGCCACTCGGCAAGGGCGACCTGATCGCCGGCTACGCCCTCGCCTTCGGCGCCGTCGCGATCCTCCAGTCCCTCCTGGCCACCGCGCTCTCGGTCTGGGTGCTCGGGCTCGACGTGGTCGGCTCCCCCTGGCTGCTGCTCCTCGTCGCCCTGCTCGACGCCCTGCTCGGCACGGCCCTCGGTCTCTTCGTCTCCGCCTTCGCCGCGTCCGAATTCCAGGCCGTCCAGTTCATGCCGGCCGTGATCTTCCCGCAGCTCCTGCTCTGCGGACTGTTCATCGCGCGCGACCGGATGGCACCCGCCCTCGAAGCGATCTCGAACGTCCTGCCCATGTCGTACGCGGTCGACGGCATGAACGAAGTCCTCCACCACACCGAGGTCACCGGCAACTTCGTCCGCGACGTCCTGATCGTCTCGGGCTGCGCCCTCCTCGTCCTCGCCCTCGGCGCAGCCACCCTCCGCCGCCGCACCACCTGACGTGCCGGTGCGAGGATGGCGGCGACGACGCACCACCAGAACCGCGTACCACCGCACCGTCCGGAGGGTGAACCGCATGACCCAGACAGTCGCAGTCCTCGGCACCGGCAAGATCGGCGAGGCCCTGCTCAGCGGCATGATCCGGGCGGGCTGGCGCCCTGCCGACCTGCTGGTCACCGCCCGCCGCTCCGAGCGTGCCGAGGAACTCCGTACCCGTTACGGCGTCGAGTCCGTCACCAACGCCGAAGCCGCCAAGCGCGCCGACGTCCTCATTCTTGCGGTCAAGCCCCAGGACATGGGCCGTCTCCTCGACGAACTCACCTCCCACCTCACGGCCGACCGGCTGGTCATCAGCGCCGCCGCCGGTATCACGACCGCCTTCATCGAGGACCGCCTCGCCGCGAAGACTCCGGTCGTACGGGTCATGCCGAACACCCCCGTCCTCGTCGACGAGGGCATGTCCGTCATCTCGGCGGGCAGCCACGCCACCGCCGAACATCTCGCCACCGCCGAGGCGATCTTCGGCGGTGTGGGCAAGACCCTCCGCGTCCCCGAGTCGCAGCAGGACGCCGCGACCGCGCTGTCCGGATCGGGACCCGCGTACTTCTACTTCCTCGTCGAGGCGATGACCGACGCGGGCATCCTGCTCGGCCTGCCCCGCGCCCAGGCCCACGACCTGATCGTGCAGGCCGCCATCGGCGCGGCGGTGATGCTCCGGGACAGCGGCGAACACCCGGTCAAGCTCCGCGAAGCCGTCACCAGCCCGGCCGGCACCACCATCAGTGCCATCCGGGAGCTGGAGAACCACGGCGTACGCGCCGCCCTGATCGCTGCCCTCGAAGCAGCCCGCGACCGCAGCCGCGAGCTGGCCTCGGGCAACGGCTGACCCTCACTTCCCGGCGGCAGCCACCAGCTCCGCACTGGTCACGACCTTCGCGAACCCACCGCTGTGCAGCGAGACAGCGGTGGCCCGCGCCAGCTCGTCCGCGCTCAGCGCCCACCCCCACGGCCCGACCCCGTCGAACGTGTACGTGGCATCGAACGCGAAGAACACCTCGTACCCGAGATTCCCGCCCATCCGCGCCGTCGTCTCCGCGCACATATTGGTCTGGATCCCGGCCACCACGATCTGCCGCACCCCGCCCTCACTGAGCCACGCCCCGAGACCGGGTGTGCCGAGGAAGGCGGAATTCACGGTCTTCGTCAGGAACAGCTCGGGCCCGCTGCCCTTCCCCCGCCGCTCCTCCACGTATCCCTTGAACGCGTTCCCCGAGTACCCGGGCCGCAGCGGCGAATCCGGCTTCGTCGAGTCATGCCGTACGAACACGACGGGCCGCCCACTCGTCTGCCAGGCATCGATGAGCTCCGCGATGTTCCGATCCGCCTCGGGATTGTTCCGCGGCCCCCAGTGAGCCTCCTCCTCAAAGCCTTCCTGCACGTCCACCACGACCAGCGCTGCGTTCTCTGCGATCTCCATACGGACGATGCTGCCGCCCCGGACCGGTATCCCCCAGAGGTCAAAAAGTCATCGATCGATGCTTTACTGCCAGCATGCCGCCCCGCCTCTCCTCCACCCCCACGCGCATCGCGCTGGTCGCGTTTCCCGGCATCCGCGCGTTCGACGTCTCGGTCATCACCGAGGTCTGGGGCGTGGACCGCACCGACCGCGGTGTCCCGCCCTTCGACCTGCGCCGCACCGCGGCCGACCCGGTCCCGATCCCGCTGCGCGGCGGCCTCTCCCTCGCCCCGGACCGCACCCTCGCCTGGCTGGCCGGCGCCGACCTGATCGTCGTCCCCGGCCTCGACGACCACCTGACGCCCGCTCCCGCACCGGTCCTCGACGGCCTCCGCCGCGCCCACACCCGAGGGACCCTCATAGCCGCGCTCTGCGGTGGCGCCTTCACCCTCGCCCAGGCCGGACTCCTCGACGGCCGCCAAGCCGTCACCCACTGGAACCTCACCGACCTCCTCCGCACCCACCACCCTCAGGTGACGGTCGTCCCGGATGCCCTCTTCCTCGAGGACGACAACGTCTGGACGTCAGCCGGCACCGCGGCCGGTATCGACCTCTGCCTCCATCTCGTCCGTACGGCCCATGGCGCCGAAGCCGCAGCGGCGATCGCCCGTTCGATGGTCACGGCCCCGTTCCGCACGGGCACCCAGGCCCAGTTCATCGAGCACCCCACCCCGCACACGGACCGGGACGCCGACACCCTTGCCGCAGTACGGGCCTTCGCCCTGACCCACCTGGCCGAACCCCACACGGTGGCCGGCCTTGCCGCCCACGCGGGCATGTCCTCCCGCTCCTTCGCCCGCCACTTCCAGGCGACCACGGGCACCACGCCGCTGCGCTGGCTGATCACCCAACGCATCGCCGCAGCCCAGAAGCTTCTGGAGCGGACCGACCTCCCGCTTCCCGAGGTGGCCCGCCGTACGGGATTCGGCAGCGAGATCACCATGCGCCAGCACTTCGCGACCCACCTGGCCACCAGCCCCCGGGACTACCGCCTGGCCTTCCGTCACACCCCGGGCCAGCCGGAGGTTGACACGGGCCGCCCGCAACCGTAATATTCTCCGAGTTGTCCGACGTGAGCGCCGACCCCGGTCGGTCCCCGGACAGCCATTCCGTAGGAACCACATCGAGCAAGCGACATCTGTCGCCCAGCTTTCTGTGCGCATGTGCGAAATGAGGAATCCGCGTTCGAAGGAGCGCGACCCCGATTGGCGTCGGGGCCCAGGATTCCGCTAACGTCTCACTCGTCGGAACGGCCCAACAGCCGGGAAGACGAACCCCGCTGACTGGGAATCAGGCCCGAAAGGATCTGATAGAGTCGGACTCGCCGGAAAGGGAAACGCGAAAGCGTAGAACTGGAAAGCGCAGTAACAAATCTTCTGCTTCGCAGAGGGCCCGCTTCGACCGGGAATCGGACACGAAAGAGTCTGATAGAGTCGGAAACGCAAGACC